>NZ_JBBAYJ010000008.1 GCF_037153975.1 Aquipuribacter sp. SD81 | reverse complement strand
CCAGCGGGGGCGGCCGACCGCCGGGCCGCCGGACCGGTGACGACCGGCCAGCCGTCCGGCCCGAGCTCGGGCCCGGCGCCCGGCGCGGCGGGCTCCGCCGGACCGCTCGGGCCACGCGGGCCGGCGGTCTCCTCGCCCGACGAAGCGGACGCGGGGTCGTCCGCGGGCACCGCGTCGTGCTGCCGCGCGCCGCGACCGCCGGTGACCCCCACGACGGTGCGGTCCACACCGAGCGTGTCGAGGACCGCCTCCTGCACGCACCCGCTGTGGCCGCGCTGGTTGAAGGCGTCCGCGAGGCCCTGGGTCGGGAAGCCGAGCGTGAGCCGTGCGCCGTCGAGGGCGAGGACCTGCGCGTTCTCGCTGACGAGGGTCCAGGTGAGGCGCCGGATGGTCCGCAGCCGGTCGACGACCTGGTCCCAGGTGCGCCGGACCACCTCGACGGTGACCCCCGTCTCGGGCGGTGCCGCGCCACCCGCGTCGTCCGGCGGGTCGCCCGGAGTCGCCTGCCCGGAGGCCGGAGCGGGCCGGTCGGCCGGCGGCCGCGCCGCCTCGCCCCGTCCTCCTGACCCCGACGGAGCGACCGGCGAGGCCGCGTGCGCCCCACGGTCCGGCCCGGGCGGCGCTGCCCGGTCCGCGTCCGCCGCACGGTCCGGCACGCGCGCCGCCGCCTGGTCCGCGTCCACCGCGCGGCCCGGCACGGGCGTCGGTGCCTGGTCCGAGGGTGCCTGCTCCGGGGGTGCCTGGCTCCGGGGTGCGTCGCCGACGGGGACCGGAGGGCGGTCCGTGAGCCCGGGGGTCGAGGGCCGGTCGGCGGGTGCGGTACGGCCCGGCGTGACCCGGTCGGCGGTGGGGCGCTTCGTCGGCTCGGCGGGCGCGGCGGGCGCGGCGGGCGCGGCGGGCGCAGTGGGCGCGGCGGGCGCGGTGTCCCGCGAGCCGGAGCCGAGGACCGCTCCGCCCTCGCTGAGAGCGGACAGCTGCCGCTCGAGGCGGTCGACGCGGGTGCGCACCCCGCCGTCGGCGTCGGCCCCGACCACCAGCAGGCGCGCGACGAGCAGCTCCAGCAGCAACCGCGGCGAGGTGGCGCCCGCCATCTCCCCGAGCGAGGCGGCGACCACGTCGGCCGCGCGGGACAGCTCGGCGTGGCCGAAGCGCGAGGCCTGGTGCCGGAGCCGCTCGAAGGCGTCCTGCGGCACCTCGGGCAGCACGTCGGCGGCGGCGTCGCCCACGCGGGACACGATGACGAGCGTCCGCAGGCGCTCGAGCAGCTCGTTGGTGTACCGGCGCGGGTCGTGCCCGGCCTCGACCGCGTGGTGGACCGCGGCGAAGGCCGCGGCGCCGTCGACCGCGGCGAGCGCGTCGACGAGGTCGTCGAGCAAGGACTCCGGCACGTAGCCGAGCAGGGCGGTCGCGAGGTCGAGGTCGAGGCCGTCGCCGCTGGCGCCGGCGATGAGCTGGTCGAGCACCGACATGGAGTCCCGGACCGAGCCCGCGCCCGCGCGCACCACGAGCGACAGCGCGGCCGGGTCGACCGTCACGCCCTCGCGGCGGCACACGTCCTCCAGGTGCTGCACGAGGCGGGCCGGCGGCACGAGGCGGAACGGGTAGTGGTGGGTCCGGGAGCGGATCGTGCCCAGCACCTTCTCCGGCTCCGTCGTCGCGAAGACGAACACGACGTGCTCCGGGGGCTCCTCCACGACCTTGAGCAGGGCGTTGAAGCCCTCGGAGGTGATCTGGTGCGCCTCGTCGATGATGACGACCTTGTAGCGGTCCCGGACGGGCGCGAAGGTCACGCGGTCCCGCAGGTCGCGGGCGTCGTCGATGCCGCGGTGGCTCGCGGCGTCGATCTCGATGACGTCGAGGCTGCCGGGTCCGCCGTTGGCGAGGTCGACGCAGCTCGGGCACTGCCCGCACGGCGTGGCGGTCGGGCCGTCGACGCAGTTGAGCGAGCGGGCGAGGACCCGGGCGCTCGTCGTCTTGCCGCAGCCGCGCGGACCCGAGAACAGGTACGCGTGGTTGACCCGGCCGCGGGCCAGCGCGGTCGTGAGCGGGGTGACGACGTGGTCCTGGCCGACGACCTGCTCGAAGGTGTCCGGGCGGTAGCGGCGGTAGAGGGCGAGCAGCGGGCCCCGACCCCTGACCCCGCCGTCCACCATGGCTCCACCCTACGGCGGCGGACGGACACCCCGCGGCGTCTGGCGGAGGGGGTGTGGACGGTGGAGGCTCCCCCCGTCGGGTCGGCACAGAGGAGGCACCGTGGCAGAGGGCGGGGGCGCGAAGGCGGTGGTGGCCGCCCTGCTCGCCAACCTCGGGATCGCCGCCACGAAGTTCGTCGCGTACGCCCTCACCGGGTCCTCGGCCATGCTCGCCGAGGGAGTCCACTCGGTGGCGGACTCGGGCAACCAGGTCCTGCTCCTGGTCGGCGGCCGACGGGCCGAGCGCGACGCGACACCGCAGCACCCGTTCGGCTTCGGCCGGGCGCGGTACGTCTACGCCTTCGTCGTCGCCATCGTGCTGTTCAGCGTGGGCGGCCTCTTCGCCCTCTACGAGGCCTGGCACAAGTTCAGCGAGCCCGAGCCGATCGAGAGCTGGCGCTGGGTACCCGTCGCGGTGCTTCTCGTCGCCCTGGCGCTGGAGGGCGCGAGCCTGCGCACCGCCGTCCGCGAGGCGGGCCGGGTGCGCGGACGCCGGTCGTGGCCCCAGTTCGTGCGGACGTCGAAGGCCCCCGAGCTGCCGGTCGTCCTGCTCGAGGACTTCGGGGCGCTCATCGGCCTCGGCTTCGCCCTCGTCGGGGTCGGGCTCACGCTCGTGACCGGCGACGGGCGGTGGGACGCGGCCGGCACGGCGATGATCGGCCTCCTGCTCGTCTCCATCGCCGCCGTCCTCGCGGTGGAGATGTCGTCGCTGCTGCTGGGCGAGAGCGCGTCGCCCGAGCACGTCCGGGCCGTCGAGCGGGCACTGCCGGGGTCGGGCGTGCTCTCGGTCATCCACCTGCGGACGCTTCACCTCGGGCCGGAGGAGCTCCTCGTGGCCGCCAAGGTCGCCGTCGCCGGCAACGCGACGGGGGCGGACGTCGCGCGGGCGATCGACGCCGCCGAGGAGCGTGTGCGGGCCGCCGTGCCGATCGCGCGGGTCATCTACCTGGAGCCGGACCTGCGCGGGGCGGAACGCCGCGACCCGGGACCTCCGTCCCTGTCGCCGGCGGTGGCGCCGCAGGACGGTGGCGGGGTGGACGACTCCCGCGAGCCCGAGGACATCAGCCGTGAGCGGTGCTGGGAGCTGCTCGGCCTCGCGCCCTACGGCCGGCTGGCGGTGGTCGTCGACTCGGCACCCGAGGTCTTCCCCGTGAACCACCTCGTCGCCGACGTCGGGGGCCGAGCGGCCGTGCTGTTCCGCACGGCCGCGGGGACCAAGCTGTTCGCCGGCGTCGGCCGCGACGTCGCCTTCGAGGCCGACGGCGTGGACGCCGGGACCGACGAGGCGTGGAGCGTCGTCGTCACGGGCGTCGCGGAGCTCGTCGAGGACCCCGCCACCGTCGCGGAGGTGACCGGACGGCTCGTGGCGTGGCACGGCACGGACAAGCCCCACGTGGTCGCGGTGGGCGGGGCCTCGGTGAGCGGGCGCCGGTTCCGCCTCGAGCGGGCGCGCTGAGCGGCTCGCGCGCCCGGCCTGGGGCCGGCACGGACGGTGTCGACCGGCCGGACGCGACGAGGGGCTCGCGACCTCACGGTCCCGAGCCCCTGATCGGCGGAGGATGGGGGATTTGAACCCCCGAGGGCGTTAACCCAACACGCTTTCCAAGCGTGCGCCATAGGCCGCTAGGCGAATCCTCCGCCGCACAGGGTACTAGGGACCGGACGGTGCTCCGTCGGGCCGACCCGACGACCGCGGGCGTGCGGCGGCGGGCCCGGGCGTTGCTACCCTCGTCGACGACCCCCCGTGTGGCGGCACCCTGCCGAACCCCCCCAGGGCCGGAAGGCAGCAAGGGTACGTGGGCTCTGCCGGGTGCACGGGGGGTCCTTCCGTCCCCCGGGCCGGTGACGCCGCGTCGTCACCCGGTCCACGGCCGAGTCGTCGTACCCTGCCCGTGTGATCTTCAAGCGGGTGGGGAGCCTGCGTCCGTACCCGGACCACGGGCGCTACTCGGCCAAGGACTGGGCCGACATCCCTCCCCGACCCGTCCGCCTCGAGGAGCTCGTGACCACCAAGCGCACCCTGGACCTCGAGCAGCTGCTCGACGAGGACTCGACGTTCTTCGGCGACCTCTTCCCGCACGTCGTGCAGTGGCGCGGCGAGCTGTACCTGGAGGACGGGCTGCACCGCGCGGTCCGGGCGGCGCTCGGCCAGCGCCCCGTCGTGCACGCCCGCGTCCTGGTGCACGAGGGCTAGGCGCGTGGCGTTCGGTCGTCGCCGACCAGAGCCCGAGCAGCCCAGGTGGGACGACCCGCTGTGGGTGCCGCAGCCGGTCGAGGAGTGGGTCACGCCCGAGGCGGTCGCCGACCGTCTCCGCCGGCGCCGTGGCCGCTGGCGCGCGCTGCGGCACGCGGTCGTGCTGCTGCTCATCATCGCCGTCGTCGGCGGCACGGGCGTCGTCGCCGCGGGCGCGGTCCTGGGCCGCTGGGAGCTGCCCTTCACGGGCCTCGCGGGCGGCGAGCCGGGCGACTCGCCCACCGGTCTCCCGACGGGGGCGGCCTGCGAGCCGGCGTCCGTGACGGCCGCCTCCGCCGAGGGAACGACCGTCACCGTCCTCAACGGGACGGCCCTCACGGGTCTCGCCGGCCGGACCGCCGACGAGCTGGAGGGCCGCGGCTTCACCCTCGTCGAGGTCGGCAACGCCGACCGCGAGGCCGAGGCGGCGCGGGTCCGCTACCCGCCGGAGGCCGAGCGCGCCGCGCTCGCGGTGGCCGCCCACCTGACCGACGAGGTCCTCGAGCCGGACCCGACCGTCGACGTCGTCACCGTCGTGGTGGGCGAGCCGTTCGACGGCCTCGCGGACCGCGAGGAGGTGGTCCGGGCGGCCGCCGAGCCGCAGCCGTCGCGCGTCACGTGCGCCGACGGCAGCGCCGGGACGCCCGCCCCGCCCCCGGCGCCGTCCGCGGAGCCCTCCCCCGCCGCGTCCACGGCCCCGTGAGGGACCGCGGGCGCGTCACAGCACGCTGACCGACGTCTTCGCCCGCTCGTCGAGGACGAGCGCCGTGTGCTCCTCCACGACGTTGTCGAAGCTCGCGATGTCCTGCAGCACGCGCTCGCCCAGGCTCGTGACGTCCGCGGCGGACAGGTGGACGAGCACGTCGTGCGTGCCGGTGGTGAGGGAGATCCCCACCGTCTCCTCCAGGCGCCACACGTGGTCGATGAAGGCCTGCACGACCTCGCGGCTCTTGGGCTGCAGCCGCACGCTCACGACCGCCCGGACCGTCCGCCCGACCGCGCGGTGGTCGACGACCGCGTGGTAGCCGCGGATGACGCCCGCCTCCTCCAGCCGCCGCACCCGGGCGAGCATGGTCGAGGGGGCGACGCCGGCCGTCTCCGCGAGCGCGCGGTTCGTCTGCCGGGCGTCGCGCTGCAGCTCGGCGAGCACGAGCCGGTCGAGGTCGTCGAGCGGGAGGGGCGACGGCACGCGACGGACGGTAGCGGCTGGCACCCGACGACCACACGGCCCGCGGGCTCCCGGCCGCGATCTCAGGCCAGGTAGCCGGACATGGCCTCCCGCACGGCGGCCCGGTACTCCGCCACCCGCCGCAGCTTGAGCTCCTCGTACCCGCGGACGGCGTCCGGCAGCCCGGCGACGTGGACCGCGCGGGCGTGCGTGGCGGGCGTGAGGCCCCGGACGAGCGCGACGACGGTCCGTTCGAGCTCGCCGACGAGCTCCCGCTCGGTCCGCCGCATGTGCGTGGCGCCGAAGGGGTCGAGCCGCGTCCCGCGGAGCCGCTTGCCGCGCGCGAGCGCGGCGAACGCCGGCCGGGTCCGCTCGTCGAAGCGGATCTTGCCCTGCCGGCCGAGCGCCTTGAGCACCGGCGGGTGCAGCAGGAAGCTCCGTGGCCCGGCGCCGGCCTCGGCGGCCGCCGCCTCGCCCTCGGGGAGCAGCATGAGACGCGCGACCTCGTACTCGTCCTTGTACGCCATGAGCTTGTGCAGCGAGCGCGCGACGGTCTCGGTCAGGCGCTCGGCCGCGGCGTCGGGGACCTGCAGCGCGTCGAGGGCGTGCTCGGCCGCGGCGACCCGCTCGACGGTCCGCAGGAACCGGCCGGCGTAGCGCGCGTCCTGGTAGCCGACGAGGTCGGCCGCGAGCATGCGGACCGTCTCCTCGACGTCGCTCGTGAGACCGATCGCGGCCACCCGCTGCGTGAGGGAGGTGGGCAGGTCGGGCACCGTCATGAGCTCGCCCGTCTCGGTGCGCCGGGCACGCGCCTCCGACTCCACCCGGGCAGGGTCCGCGGCCCACGCGCGGCCCCACGCCAGCGCGGCGAGGTTGCGCTCGACCGCCACGCCGTTGAGCTCGACCGCGCGCGCGACCAGCGCGAGGTCGACCGGCAGCGCGCCGGCCTGCAGCGCGATGCCGAGCACGAGGACGTTGGCGTAGGCGGCGTCGCCGACGAGCGCCCGTGCGAGGCGGGACGCGTCCGCGGCGAGGACCTCTCGGGACCCGGCCCGCAACCGCTCCTCGACGTCGGTCTCGGCCGGGTAGGGGATGGCGGGGTCGCTCACCATGCGTCCGGTCGGCGTGCGGGTCGTCGACAGCACGACGCGCGTGCCGCTCGGGTCGCACGCGGCGAGCACGGGGTCCGACGCGCCGACGAGCCCGTCGAGGGCGAGCAGGACCGAGGTCTGCCCCGCACCGATGAGGTTGGTCGAGACACCCTCGCCCCGGGTGAGCACGACGTCGCTGATGACCGGTCCGGCCTTCTGCGACAGGCCGGTCTGGTCCAGCCCGTGGACGCCCCAGCCGTCGAGCATCGCGGCGGTGCCGAGCACCTGCGCGGTCGTCACGACACCCGTGCCGCCGATCCCGGCCAACCGGACGCGGACGACGTCGAGGTCGTCGGTCGCCGCGGGCGCGGGCAGGTCCCAGGACGGCGGCTCGCCCGTCGCGGCGCGACGGCGAGAGGACGCGGCCGAGCCGGCCCCCGGGTCGCGCCCGTCGGACCCCGCGGACACGTCGACCTCCATGAACGCCGGGCAGTCGCCCTTGACGCAGGAGAAGTCGAGGTTGCAGCTGTCCTGGTCGATGCGCGTCCTGCGCCCGAGCGGGGTGTCGAGCGGCTGCACGCTCAGGCAGTTCGACACCTGCCCGCAGTCGCCGCAGCCCTCGCAGATCCGGGGGTTGATGGCGATGCGGGTCGGTGGTGTCTCGACCTTCCCGCGCTTGCGGCCGCGCCGGAGCTCGGCGGCACACGGCTGGTGGTGGATGAGCACGGTGACGCCGTGGACGGCGGCGAGCTCGGTCTGCACCGCCACGATGTCGTCGCGGTCGCGCACGGCGACCTCGCGCGGCAGGCCCGTCCGGTCGTAGCCGTGCGCGTCGGGCGAGGTCACGACGACCCGCTTCACGCCGAGCTGCAGCAGGGTCGTGGCGAGCTGCGGCACGCCGACGGCGAAGGTCGCGTCCTGCCCGCCCGTCATAGCGACGGTGTCGTTGTAGAGGATCTTGAACGTGATCCGTGTGCCCGCGCCGACGGCGGCCTGCACGGCGAGCTGGCCGGAGTGGAAGTACGTGCCGTCGCCGAAGTTCTGCACGACGTGCTCGGTGTCGACGAAGGGGCTCATGCCGATCCAGTGCGCGCCCTCGTTGCCCATCGCGGTGATGCCGAAGGTGTCGCCGACGAGGCCCGGGTCCATGAGCAGGCTCATGCCGTGGCAGCCGGTGCCCGCGCCGACGAGCGTGCCGTCCGGCACCTTGGTGCCCCAGTTGTGCGGGCAGCCGGAGCAGAAGAACGGCGTGCGCTGCGTGGCCAGCGGCAGCAGCGCGCCCACCTCGATGCGCTCGCGCGGCGGCGGGGCGAGGCGGTCGGCGAGGCGCTGCGACAACCGGGCGCGCAGGGCGTCGACCATGGCGTCGGCGTCCATGAGGCCGTAGGAGTGGATGAGCTCGGCGCCGGTCTCGTCCTTCTTGCCGACGACGCGGGGTCGGTGCGCGGTGTCGTAGAGGGTCTCCTTGACGATCCCCTCGAGCGTCGGGTTCTTCTCCTCGACGACGACGATCTCCTCGAGCCCGTCGGCGAAGCGGCGCACCATGTCGCGGTCGAAGGGGACGGGCATCCGCAGCTGGAGCAGGCGGACGCCGGCGCGGCGGACGTCGTCGTCGGAGTGCAGGCCCAGACGGCGCAGCGCCTCCCGCACCTCGTAGTACGTGTAGCCGGTCGACACGATGCCGATCCACGCGTCGGCGGGGTCGACGGCGATGCGGTTGAGGCCGTTGAGGACGCCGTAGCGGTAGGCGAGGTCGGCGCGGACGGTCCGGAACTCCTTCTCCACCGCGATCATGCGGGCGGAGCCGAGGAACACCGCCGAGGGGTGCCGCTGGACGGCGTCCCACCCGTCGGGCATGACGGGCTCGCTGCGCAGCGCGGGCAGGTCGACGGTGCCGACCGCGTCGGCCACGGGCGTCACGACCTTCATCGCCGACCACAGCCCGCAGGCGCGCGAGATCGCCACGGCGTGCAGCCCGAGCTCGAGGCACTCCGCGGGCGTGCCCGGGTAGAGGATCGGCATGTGGAGGTCGACGAGCGCGGCGTCGGAGCTCGACGGCATCGTGCTCGACTTGGCCGCCGGGTCGTCGCCCACGAGGGCGACGACACCGCTGCGCTGCGCGGTGCCGGCGAACACGCCGTGGCGGATGGCGTCGGTGGCGCGGTCGAGGCCCGGCGCCTTGCCGTACCAGATGCCGACGACGCCGTCGTAGCGCGCGTCCGGCCGTGAGGCCGCGAGCTGGGACCCCATGACGGCAGAGGCGCCGAGCTCCTCGTTGACGGCGGGGCGGTGCACGATCGGCAGCCCCCCGTCGACCGCGCCCGGTGCGCCCTCGCCGTGCAGGCGCAGCATGCGCGCGACCTCGAGGTCGTAGCCGCCGAGCGGGGAGCCGGGGTAGCCGGACAGGAACGCCGCGGTGCGCAGCCCCGCCGCGCGGTCGCGGCGCAGCTGCTCGACGGGCAGCCGGGCCAGGGCCTGGATGCTGCTCATGAGCACGCGGCCGGACTCGTTGGTGTACCGGTGCTCGAGCCGGTAGTCACCGGCGGCGGGCACGACCGCGGGCTGCTGCTCGGGCTCGGGCGGGGCGGGGTCCACCCGGGCGCCCGCGACGTCGCGGGTGTCGGCGGTGTCCGTCATGGCGACCTCCTCGTCACGTGACCGCAGGATCGCACCTCGTGCGACCGGACCACAAAGCCACGCCTCCTAACGGGCCGCTAATGCGCCGGGCGCCGCACGTCGGTCGGAACGCCGCGCGGAGCACCGAACGTCCTTCGGCGACCCTCAGGTCGTCAGCACGAGTCCCAGGACGCCGGAGGCGACCACCAGCGGCACGCCGACCACGCCGAGCAGGACCACCCGGCCGACGGGCACGCGGACGCCGAGTGCCCGGCACCGGTCCCACCACAGCAGCGTCGCGAGCGACGCCCACGGCGTCACGAGGGGCCCGGCGTCGGTGCCGACCAGGAGCGCGGCGAGTCGGGCCGGGTCGCCGGCGACGGGCTCGAGCGCGAGGTAGGCGGGCAGGTTGTTCACGACGTTGCTCGCGACCGCGGCCACCGCCGCCAGCCGCGCCAGGTCCGCGGGCGCGTCCCCGGTGGTCCCGGCCAGTGCGCCCAGCAGGTCACCGAGACCGCGGTCGACCACCACCTGCACGACGACGAACAGCCCCGCCGCCAGCAGCACGAGCCGCCACGGCAGGACGGCCCGGTCCAGCAGCCGCGGGGCGCGCAGCACCACCACCACCACGAGCGGGACGGTGACGGCGGGGGCGACGACGGCCGGGTCGACACCCAGGACGCTGCCCACGACGAGGCCGAGGCACGCCAGTCCGGTGCCGACCAGCAGCACGCGGTCGGCCGCCGGCGCCGCGCCACCCGAGGGGGACAGCGGGGCGCGGAGCCGTCGCGCGTGGACGGCGAGGAGGAGCCCGACGCTCACGACGACCGTGAGCACGGCGGGCAGGGCCATGACGCGGACCGGGTCGGCTCCCAGCTCGCGGAACCGCGCGGCGGCGAGCAGGTTCGTGAGGTTCGACACCGGCAGCGGCAGGCTCGCGGTGTTCGCGAGCCACAGCACGAGGACGGCGTGGGGCACGACGGGAGCGCCCGTGCGGCGCGCGACCGCCACGACGACCGGCGTCAGCAGCACCGCGGTCGTGTCGAGGCTGAGCACGGCGGTGACGGCGGTGGCGAGCACGGCCGTCGCGAGGAACAGCCCGACCTGGCTGCGGCTGCGGACCGCGACCCGGTGGGCGACGACGTCGAAGGCGCCCACGCGGTCCGCGACCTCCGCGAGGACGGTGACGGCGACGAGGAAGAGCAGGACCGGCCCGACCCGCTCGGCGAGGACGCGCGCCTCCGGCAGGGGCATGACGCCGGTCGCGAGCGCGAGCGCTCCGAGCAGCGCGGGCCAGCGCCACACGGGCCGATGCAACCACGCCGCGCGGCGACGCACCGCCCGGAGCCCTCCCCGGTCGTCTCAGGCTGCGGCGGGTTCCGGCTCGGGGCCCTCCGGTGCCGCCGGCGTCGCCTCGCGCGCGGTGGTGACCGGCGACTCGTCGCCGTCGAGCAGCGCCGTCGCGAGCGTCGTGTACCCGTGCTCGGCGAACAGGACGGTGATGCGGTCGGGCTCGACGAGCGAGACGGTCCCCTCGCCGAACCGGTCGTGGACGAGCTGCTGGCCGACGTGCCACCTCGCGTCCTCGACGGTCTCGCTGCGCCCGGCGTCGCAGGAGTCGCACCGGCCGCACGGCTCGGGGTGCTCCTCACCGAGCAGGCCGAGCAGCACGCGACGGCGGCAGTCGAGGGTGTCGGCGTACGTGCGGACGAGGTCGACCCGGGACAGCTCGGTGGCCCGGCGCCGCTCGCGCGCGTCGGCGACCTGCTGCAGGACGGCGCGGACGGACGCCTCCGCGACCCACCGGACGGTGCCGTCGGCGGCCTCCTCGACGGCGCCCACACCCGCGAGCGCGCCGAGAGCCCGCGCGACGGTGCGGGTGCCGAGGTCGGCGGTCCCGGCGAGGCCGGACCGATCCAGCGGCCCCGCCTCCACGAGCGCCTTCGCGACGGCCTTGAGGGTCCCCGGCTTCGGACCGCTGCCGGAGCCCAGGTGACGGGCGACGGCGAAGTCCTCCTGCCGGTGCACGAGCACCGCCCGGGCGGGCTCGCCGTCCCGGCCGGCCCGGCCGACCTCCTGGTAGTAGGCGTCGAGCGACGGCGACGGTCCCGCGTGCACGACGGCACGGACGTCCTGCCGGTCGATGCCCATGCCGAACGCGCTCGTCGCGACGACCGTGTCGAGCTCGCCGGAGGTGAACGCGTCCTGCACCTCGGCCCGCTCGGTGCCGCGCAGCCCCGCGTGGTACCCGCGGACGTCGGGTCGCACGTCGGCGAGCCGCTCGACGAGCCGCTCGACCTCCGGCCGGGTCTGGGCGTACACGAGCACGGCGCCCTCGACGGTCGCGACCTCGTCGACGACCGCGTCGTCGGCGGACCGCTCGTCGGCGACCTCGCGACCGCCGAGCCAGATCTCGGGCCGGTCGACGTCGCCCACGACGACGCTCGCGTCCTCGACGCGCAGCGCCCGGCGGATCTCGTCGCGCACGTGGGGCGAGGCCGTCGCCGTCATGGCGAGGGTCCGGGGGCGGCCGACGCGCTCGCGGGCCGCGGCTACGGCGAGGTAGTCGGGGCGGAAGTCGTGCCCCCACTCGCTCACGCAGTGCGCCTCGTCGACGACGAGCAGCCCGACCTCGGCGCCACCGAGCGCGTCGACGACCTCGTCGCGGCCGAGCTGCTCCGGCGCGAGCAGGAGCACGTCGAGGTCGCCGGTCGCCGCCGCCTCCAGCGCCTGCCGGCGCTGCGCCGCGGTGCGCGCGGAGCTGACGGCGTCGGCGCGGTTGCCCGTCGCGCGCAGCGCCTCGACCTGGTCCCGCTGCAGCGACAGCGTCGGGCTGACCACGAGCGTCAGGCCGTCGCGCAGCCGGCCGGCGACGTCGTAGACGGCGGTCTTGCCGAGCCCGGAACGCGCGACGAGGAGCACGTCGGAGTGGCGGAGGGCGTCGAGGGCCTCCTCCTGCTCGGGACGGAGGCGGGCGTCCTCGCCGAGGACCGAACGGACGGCGTCGTGCCGGGCCACGCCCTGGCGCACAGGTGGGGTCACCGCGACGGCATACCCGATCCGCCGCCGGACCATGCCACGACGCGACCCCTCCCCGGCGGTCGCCCGTCAGCGGCGGCGACGGGCGGTGCCGAGCACCCCGCGGGTGATCTCGCGGCCGAGCACGGTGCCGGCGGACCGCAGGAAGCTCCTCACGGCCGAGGAGCCGAGGACCTGCTCCACCACGGACTCCTCGGGCGCCGGCGCCCGGCGTGCGCGCCCGGACGGTCGCGCCGGCTCCGGACGCGACGACGGCGACGGGCGGGCGGGCGTGTCCATGTCGTCCCACGTCTGCCCCGGCCCGGGTAACCCGTCACCCGGTGCCGGGGAGGGCGCCGGGGCGGGTCGTGGCGCACCTGCGGGCCCACCGGCGGGCGAGGCCAACCGGCCGGCGAGCCGCTCGTACGCCGACTCGCGGTCCACGGCCGTCCCGTACTCGGCCTGCAGCGGCGAGGCCGCGACGGTCGCGGCGAGCACGTCGGCGGGCGCGGGGGCCATCGACCCCTGGGGGGCCCGGAGCATCGTCCACGCCACGGGCGTCGGCGCCCCGCGCTCGGACAGCACGGTCACGACGGCCTCACCCGTGCCGAGCGAGGTGAGGAGCGCGCCGAGGTCGTAGTCGGAGACCGGGAACGTCGACACGGTCGCCCTGAGCGCCTTGGCGTCGTCGGGGGTGTAGGCGCGCAGCGCGTGCTGCACCCGGTTGCCGAGCTGGGCGAGGACGTCGGCGGGTACGTCCTTGGGCGTCTGCGTGACGAAGAAGACCCCGACCCCCTTGGAACGGATGAGCCGGACCGTCCGCACGACCTGCTCGAGGAACGCCTTCGGCGCGTCGGCGAAGAGCAGGTGCGCCTCGTCGAAGAAGAACACGAGCTTCGGCCTCTCGAGGTCGCCGACCTCGGGCAGGTCCTCGAACAGCTCGGCGAGCAGCCACAGCAGGAAGGTGGAGAACAGCCGGGGGCGGTCCTGCACCTCCGACAGCTCCAGGCACGTGACGACGCCCCGCCCGTCCTCGGTGGTGCGCAGCAGCACGGCGGGGTCCAGCTCAGGCTCGCCGAAGAACGCGTCGGCGCCGGCGGCCTCGAAGGCGGTGAGCTCACGGAGGATGACGCCCGCGGTCGCCTTGGACAGCCCGCCGAGCCCGGTGAGCGCCTCCTTGCCCTCGTCGGAGACGAGGTGCTGCACGACGGCGCGCAGGTCCTTGAGGTCGAGCAGCGGCAGGCCCGCGGTGTCGGCCCAGTGGAACACCAGGGCGAGGCTCGAGGTCTGCGTGTCGTTGAGGTCGAGCACCTTCGCGAGCAGCGTCGGGCCGAACCCGGTGACGCTCGCGCGCACCGGCACGCCGGTGCCGAGCCCGCCGAGCGCGAGCAGCTCGACGGGGTGCCCGGTCGGCTGCCAGTCCTGCCCGATACCGCGCGTGCGGGCGAGGAGCCTCTCCGACACCTCTCCCGGCACGGCGACGCCGGTGAGGTCGCCCTTGATGTCGGCGAGGAAGACGGGCACGCCCGCGGCGGACAGCTGCTCGGCCATCACCTGAAGGGTCTTCGTCTTGCCCGTGCCGGTGGCCCCGGCCACGAGCCCGTGCCGGTTGAGGACCGCCAGCGGCACCCGGACAGGCGCCTCGGGCCGCGGCACGGGGTCCGCGCCCGCCTCCCCTGCCACGAGCAGCGCCCCGAGCTCCAGCGCGGGGCCGTCGGTGCCGTAGGCCGCCGCGACGGCGGCGACGTGCTCGGCGTGCGGGTCCGTCGGGGTCACGTCGGTGGTCCCGCCGTCGGTCGCGGGGGCGTCGTCGCTCACGCGACGGATCGTGCCCCGCTCAGGCGGTGGCGCGCGACCCCTCCGGCAGCGCCGACCGCGGCGCGGGCACGCCACGCGTGCCGGTCGCCGGGACCCCGCGGCCGCGGACGTCCTCCTGCACGCGACGCAGGTCGGCGAGGGTGAGGTCCTCGTGCTCCAGCAGCGCACTCGCGACGGCGTCGACGAGGGCGCGGTTGGCGAGCAGGAGGCCGTAGGCGTCCTGGTGGGCCTCCCGCAGCAGCTCCTCGGCGACCTCCCGGACCCGGGTCGACACCTCGCCGCCCATGCGGACGGTGTCGTCGTCGACGAGCAGGTAGCCGTGACGGCTCATCCCGTACTTCGTCACCATCGCGAGCGCCCGTCGCGTCGCGGCGTCGAGGTCGCCGTGCGCGCCCTGCGTGTACTCGCCGTCGAGCAGCAGCTCCTCGGCGGCGCGGCCGGCCATCGACACCCGCAGCTCGGCGAGAGCCTTGGCGCGCAGCAGGAAGATGTCGTCGTTGCCGCTCATCCACGTCACGCCCCCCGCGGGACCGCGCGGCACGATCGACACCTGCACGGGGTCGTCGGCGTCCTCCAGCAGCAGCGCGGCGACGGTGTGCCCGGCCTCGTGCCACGCGGTCACCCGCCGGTCGAAGTCGGTGACGAGCGCGGACGTGCGGGCCCGGCCGAGGGCCACCGTCGCGATCGCGGCGTCGACGCACACGCCGTCGACCACGTCCTTGCCGCGCCGGGCGGCCTCCATGCACGCCTCGTTGACGACCTGCGCGAGCTCCGCGCCGCTCATGCCGGGCGTGCGGCGGGCGACGCCGACGAGGTCGACGTCGTCGGCGAGCGGCTTGCCCGCCGCGTGCACCCGCAGGATCTCGGTGCGGCCGTGACGGTCCGGCGCCGGCACCTGGATCTGGCGGTCGAGGCGGCCGGGGCGCGTCAGCGCCGGGTCGAGCACGTCGGCACGGTTGGTCGCGGCGAGCACGATGATGCGGTGGTCGGTGTCGAAGCCGTCCATCTCGTTGAGCATCGAGATGAGGGTGTTCTCCCGCTCGGTGTCGGCGCCGGAGTGCCCCGGCCCGCCGTCGCCGCGGGCCCGCCCGATGGCGTCGATCTCGTCGATGAAGATGATGGCCCCGCCGGCCTCGCGGGCCCGGTCGAACAGGTCGCGCACCCGGCGCGCGCCGACCCCCGCGAAGGTCTCGACGAAGTCGGAGCCGGCGAGGGGGAAGAACGGCACGCCCGCCTCGCCGGCGACGGCGCGGGCGAGCAGGGTCTTGCCCGTGCCGGGCGGACCGACCAGCAGCGCACCGCGCGGCGGGGTGGCGCCGACGCGGGTGAAGCGGTCGCCGTCGCGCAGGAACTCGACGAGCTCGCGCATCTCGGTGACGGCCTCGTCGCAGCCGGCGACGTCGGTGAAGCGCGCGCTCGGCACCTCGTCGACGGCCTTGCCCCGGCCGCGGCGCATGGCCCCGGGACCGCCGAGCCAGCCGCGGCGCACCGCCACGACGAAGAGCACGACGAGACCCACGACGAGCGCGAGGGGCAGCAGCCGGAACCACACCTCGTTCTCACGGCTCACCGGCGCGGTGTCCACCTCGACGCCCTCGGCCACGAGCCGCTCGGTGAGGCTGGCGGCGTACGCGGCGGGGTAGGCCGCCTGGACGCTGCGGCCGTCCTCGAGGTCGAGCACGACCGTGCTCGAGGCCTCCCGCAGGTGCGCGGCCTCGACGAGTCCGTCCTCGACCGCGGCGACGGCGGTGCTGAGCGGGACCGCGTCGGGAGCCTCCTCGCGACCGGAGACGACGACCGCCGCCGACAGGCCCGTCGCGACGGCGAGCGCGGCTCCGAGCAGTGCGAGACGGCGGCGGGTGCGGCGCGGGCGAGACGTCATGTGCTGAGCATCGGCTGCGCGTGCCGCGTCTTGACCCTGTCGGCGGAATCGGTGGACGGGTCCACGACCGAGCGTGCGTGCCGCTCCCCCGTACGGGGGCCGTGAGCGGCGCGCTCCGCGCCCCGTCCGTTCGCGCGGCCGCGCGGGCGGCGGCACGCTCTCGGCATGACGGACGGCGTGCTGGCGGGCTACCGGACCCTCGTGACGGGGGCGAGCAGCGGGATCGGGCAGGGCACGGCGGTCGCCTTCGGGGCCGCGGGGGCGCGCGTGGCCGTCGACTACCGCTCGCAGCCCGACGACGCCGAGGAGACCGTCCGCCGCATCGAGGCCGCCGGGGGCGAGGCCTTCGCGGTCCGCGCCGACGTCAGCGACCCCGAGGCGGTCTCGGCGATGGTCGAGGAGGTCTGCGACCGCTTCGGCGGGATCGACGTGCTCGTCGCGAACGCCGGGCTGCAGCGGGACGCGCCGGCACTGGAGATGTCGGTCGAGGACTGGCGGACCGTCCTCGACGTCAACCTCACCGGGCAGTTCCTCTGCGCGCAGGCCGCCGCCCGCCGCATGGTGCAGCAGGGCCCCGGCGCCGGGCCGGCCCGCTCGGCCGGCTCGATCATCGCGATGTCGAGCGTCCACGACGCCATCCCGTGGGCCGGGCACGTCAACTACGCGGCGTCCAAGGGCGGCGTCGACATGCTCATGCGGACCCTGGCCCAGGAGCTGGGTCCGCGGGGGGTGCGCGTCAACGCCATCTCGCCGGGCGCGATCAAGACGCCCATCAACGAGGACGCCTGGTCGACCCCCGAGGCCGAGCGCGAGCTGCTGCGCCTCATCCCCTACGGCCGGGTCGGCGTGGTCGAGGACGTGGCCGCGGCCGCCGTGTGGCTCGCGAGCGACGCGGCCGACTACGTGACGGGCACCACCCTGTACGTCGACGGCGGCATGACGACGTACCCGTCCTTCCGCGACGGCGGCTGAGGGACCTCAGCCCAGCCCGAGCCGGGCGCGGACCTCGGGACGCCGCAGCGGCGGCACCGTCGCCGGCGGCTGACGGCGGGGCGGGAGCGCCGCCAGCAGCCCCCGCGTCGCCGTCGCGACCTCCTCGACCGCGGCCGCGAAGGCGCGGGCGGCGTCACCGTCGGCCGGTGGGCGCGTGAGCCCGCTCACCTTGCGCACGTACTGCAGCGCGGCGGCGCGCACCTCGTCGTCGGTGGCGGGCGGCTCGAGGCCGCGCAGCTCGGTGATGTTCCGGCACATGCGCCCATCATGGGTCCGTGCGCGTCCTCGTGGCCCCCGACTCCTTCAAGGGCTCCGCCACCGCCGTGCAGGTGGGCGCGGCGCTCCGGGGAGGCTGGCTGGGCCGTCGACCGGACGACGACGTCGTCGTCGTCCCGTTCTCCGACGGCGGCGAGGGCCTGCTCGAGGCCGTCGCGGCGGCCGTCCCGGCCGGATGGTTCCGGGACGCAGGCCCCGTCACCGGCCCCGACGGGCGGAGGGTGCCCGGGCGCTGGCTCCGGCTGCCCGACGGGACGGCCGTCGTCGAGCTCGCGCAGGCGAGCGGCCTGCCGCTCATGGCCGTCCCCGACCCGCTGGGCGCCACCACGCGCGGCACGGGCGAGGTGGTGCGGGCGGCGCTGGCGGACGGCGCGACGCGGGTCGTGCTCGGCCTCGGCGGCTCGGCGTCCACCGACGGCGGGCTCGGCGTGCTGCGCGGCCTCGGGCTGCGCGTCGTGGACGACGTCGGCGCCGACGTGCCGGAGGGCACGCGCGGCCTGCTCACCGCCTCCCGCGTCGAGCGGACCGGGCTGGTCCCGGCGCCGCCCGGCGGCTGCCTCGTGCTCACCGACGTCGACAACCCCCTGCTCGGCGAGCGGGGCGCCGCGGCCGTCTTCGGGCCGCAGAAGGGCGCCGGTCCCGACGACGTAGGTGTCGCCGACGCCGCGCTCCGCCGCTGGGCGGACCTGCTCGGCGCGGACCCGGACGCCCCGGGCGCGGGGGCCGCGGGGGGCGTGACCGCCGGGCTCGCGGCGGTGTGGGACGTGCAGGTGGTGGGCGGGGCCGACTGGGTCGCCGACCTCGTCGACCTGCCGCGCCTCGTCGCGACGGCCGACCTCGTCGTGACGGGCGAGGGCCGCTTCGACGCCACGAGCCTCGACGGCAAGGCCGTCGGGCGCGTCCTGGCGCTCGCGGAGCGGACCGGGACACCGGCCGCGGTCGTCGCCGGCTCCTTCGGCGACGCGCCCCCGCCCGGGGTGCGGCACGTCGGGCTCGCCGGGCTGGCCGGGTCCGTGGCCGCGGCCGTCGCCGACGCCACGCGCTGGCTCGGCGCCGCGGGCGCGGCACTCGCCGACAGCGCGGAGGCAGCGGAGGACACGGGGGGCGCGGGGCGCTGACGCGGGGCAGGATCGGGCGGTGGTCCAGTCCGTCGAGCTGCTGCCCGGCGGCGCCGTCGAGGCATGGGTGCGCGCGCAGTGGGCGGCGCTGGCCGACGCTGACCTGCCGAGCCTCGCCCACCACCAGGGGGAGACGAACCGCCCGCACGTGACGCTCGCGGTGGCGGGCTCCGTGACGGCCGACGCCGAGACCGCGCTCGAGGCCGCCCTGTCCGACGGCGCGTGGCGGGCGGCGGCGGTGCGGCCCGGTGGCTTCGTCGTCTTCGGCCCGCACGGGCGCGGCGGCCGGTTCGTCCTCGCGCGGCTCGCCGTGCCGAGCCCGCCGCTGCTCGCCCTGCACGAGGTCGTCGCCCGGGCGTGGCAGCCCGCGACGGACGTCCCGCCGACCTCGCGGCCCGGCGCGTGGACGCCGCACGTCACGCTCGCCTCGCGCCTCACCGCGGCGCAGCTCGCGGACGCGGTGGTGGTCGCCGGCGCCGTCGCCGCGCCGGCGGCGTACGAGGCCGACACGGCCGTGCCACCGCGCGGGGTGCGGCGCTGGGACGGGGACGGACGCGAGGAGCGGTGGCTCACGGGCGTGCCGTGAGCCACCGCTCCGGGTGGTGCTGCTCCGTCCCGCCCGACCGGACCCCGTGGCCGGGCGGGACGGAAGTCCCTGTCAGGACAGGCCGAGCTGCCAGGTCTGCAGGTCGTCGGCCTTGTCGGCGAGCAGCTCGCGGAGCTCCTCGTCCTTGACGTGGCCGCGGACCTGGCCCTTGAGGCCGTTGAGCCGTTCCGCCGCTCCGGCGTGGTCGCCGGACTCCGCGAGCGCCTTGGCGGCCTCGTAGTGGCGGACGAGCTGGCGCTCGGCGTTCCGCGACAGCTCGCCGCTGTCGATGAGGTCGGCCATGAGCGTGTCGATCTCGTACCACGTCACGCAGTCGCCGCCGCCGTCCACGACGCCGGCGGTCCACTGGATGCCGCCGAGCACGTGCTGGAGGAAGGCGGGCTCCACGTAGGAGGCCTCGGTGTGGCCGCCCGCGGTGTACCAGGAGCGGGCGCCCTCGAAGTTGTGGCACCACGCGAGCGGGTGGTCCTCGCCCATGGCCGTGCGGCCGGGGTTGTACGTCGACTCGTCGATGTTCGTGAGCACCCGCACGTAGGGGCTCGGCGAGACGTTGAAGTTGTACCACTCGTCGAAGCGGGTCCACGTGCTGTCGAGGTGCTCGGTCGACGGGTGGGTCTGGTCCACGACGTCCTGGACGGCGGTCTGCTGCGCCGGGTGGCCCACGAAGCGGGCGCCACCACCGGTCAGCTGGCTGTACCAGGGGATGGTGTGCATGGAGTCCGTCGCCGCGTGGATGCCCGCGAAGCCGCCGCCGTCGCGGATGTAGCCCTGGAAGGCCTCCAGCTCGGCGGAGTCCAGCAGCGTCGGGCGCGCCGGGTCGAGGTTGTTCGTGCCGTCGACCGTGGAGACGAAGACGACGGTCTCGTACTTGTCGAGGCCGGCGTCCGTGAACGGCGTCGAGGTGAGCGTGCGCTCCGGCTGCTGCGGGTCCCAGACGTCGACGGTGAAGCCGTGCGCGTCGCCGAGGGCGATGATCGCGGTGGTGGCCTCGTCGATCGAGCTGTGGCGGAAGCCCAGCGTCTTGCCGACGACGAGCACGTCGTACTCGTGGTCGTCCGCGGCGGCGGGGAGGGCCGCGGCGGTCGGGGCGGCGAGGGCCACCGCACCGAGCATCGTGACGAGGGCGGTTCTGCGGGGTCGTCCCATCGAATGGCTCCTTTGCCTGTCGTTGGCGGCCCCTGGGTCCGGGGTCGCTCAGGCGACCGTAGGATCATCGGACCTATCGGTCAATAAATTGGAACGACAAACTTTAGTTCTGCCACCGGACGCGC
Source organism: Aquipuribacter sp. SD81 (assembly GCF_037153975.1). NCBI lineage: Bacteria > Bacillati > Actinomycetota > Actinomycetes > Micrococcales > Intrasporangiaceae > Aquipuribacter > Aquipuribacter sp. SD81. The sequence continues at coordinate 129,257 of NZ_JBBAYJ010000008.1, read as the reverse complement.
TCGTCCGCGGCGAGGAAGGACCCGTATGACGAGGACGTCGACGCCCGCCGGCGGGGACGCACGCCCGGCGTGGCGCACCACGGTGCCGGCCGCGCTCGGCGGCGCTGCGGTCGCGACGCTGGTGACGGTCCTCCTGCTCGGCGGCTCGGGCGAGGACCCGGACGCGGACGCAGCCGGCGCGGCGGAGGCGTCGGGCGCGCCGTCGGTGTCGTCGGCCGTGGAGTCGATCGCCGCCCAGCTCGCGCAGGCGCAGGCCGCCGACGCGGCCGCCCTCGCCGAGGAGCTGGCCGGGTCGGCCGAGCAGGCGCAGCCCCACCTCGTCGACGTGCTGGCGGGCCTGGACGACGTCGTCCCGGTCGACGGCTCCGGTGGCGACCCGGCCGCCGCGGACCCCGCGTCGTGGACGGCCTCGCTGGAGACGGCGCACGACGAGCTCGCCGCCACGGGCACGGGCGCCGACGACCAGGGGGTGACCCGTGCGGCGCTGCTGGGCGGGGTCCAGCTGCTGCAGAACGCCGTCGCGCACCTGGAGGAGCAGGACGGGGCCGAGGCGCTCGAGGCCGCCGCCCGCGACCGCGACCGGGCCGTCGAGCTGTGGCAGGCAGGTGCCCTGCGGCTGGACTCCCTCGTCGTCGAGGCCGGCGGCGAGCACATCCACCTGTTCCTGCCGCCGGACGGCGACCCCGACTCGGTCCCGCCGGAGTTTCGCGACCCCCACGACGAGTGAGCGCGGCGGGGCTCAGAGCCAGCCGCGCCGACGGAACACGACGAACAGCCCGGAGCAGACCGCGAGCATGAGCCCGAGCGACATCGGGTAGCCGAACCGCCACGACAGCTCGGGCATGTACTCGAAGTTCATGCCGTAGACCGTGCCGACGAGGGTGGGGGCGAAGAGGATCGCCGCCCACGACGAGATCTTCTTCACCTCCTCGCTCTGCCGCAGGCTCTGCTCGTTCTGGCGCTGCGCGACGAGCGTGGCGTTGACCGTGAGGATCGAGTGCAGGAGCGCGCGGAACGCGTCGACGCGCTCGACGACGCGCACGGCGTGGTCCTCCACGTCGCGCAGGTAGCGGCGCAGCTCCTCGTCGACCGAGTGCCGCTCGAAGCCCGTCCGCAGCGCCTCGAGCATGCCGAGCAGCGGGTGCGTGGCGCGCTGGAAGTCGACGACCTCCCGCAGCAGGGCGTACACCCGGCGGGACACGTTCGGGTCGCCCGCGAACACCTGGTCCTCGATCTCGTCGATGTCGTTCTCGAGCCCGTCGACCACGGGGCCGTAGCCGTCGACGACCTCGTCGAGCACCGCGTACAGCACGGCCTCCGGTCCCCGCCGGAGCAGCCCGACGCCCTCGCCGTCGGTCTCCTGCTCCATGCGGGAGCGCACCCGCGCGAGGTCCGGGTTCTCGGCGTGCCGGACCGTCACGACGAAGTCGGGGCCGGTGAACACGTGCAGCTCGCCGAACTCGACCCGCTCCTCGTCCTCCAGGTAACGGGCCGGGCGCAGCACGGTGAACAGCACCGCGCCGTAGCGCTCGAGCTTGGGGCGCTGGTGGGCGTCGAGGGTGTCCTCGACCGCGAGCGGGTGCAGGTCGAAGTGCTCCGCGAGCGTGCGCACCTCCTCGTGGTCCGGCCGGTACAGGCCGATCCAGCCCATGCCGGAGTGCTCCTCGATGAGCCGGAAGGTCTCCCGCAGCGACTCCGGCCGCGCAACCCGTCTGCCCTCGGCGTAGACCGCGCTGTCCACCACGCTCACCGGACCACCTCCACCGCGGCAGTAGACCAGCCGGCGGCCGCACGCACTCCTGGGTGTCCGGTGTTAGGGGTAACGTCGACGGCGCCCCGACCGGAGCGTCCGGCCGGCCCCACCGCCTGAGAGGCCCCCATGGCAAAGACGCCACCTCGCCGCACCGCCGTGCTCGCCGCCGCGGTCGCCACGGCCGTCGCCGTGCTCACCCTGCTCGTGCCCGCCGCCTCGGCGGACACGGGCGCCCCCGGCGCCCGCTACGGCGCGACCCCGTTCGCCGAGCCGCTCGAGCCCGTGCTCGACCAGAACTTCCCGGACCCCGACGTGCTGCTCGTCGACGGGGTCTACCACGCGTACGCCACGAACTCCGGCGGGCAGAACGTCCAGCACCAGGTCTCGACCGACCTGGAGACGTGGACGGCCCGCCCCGACGCCGCCCCCGAGCTCGGCGACTGGGTCGGCGCGTGCAGCTTCGCGCCGGGCGGCGCGACCGACCGGTGCGTGTGGGCTCCGGAGGTGACCGAGGTCGACGGCGGCTACGCGCTGTACTACACCGCGCGCGACGAGGCCTCGCAGCGCCAGTGCATCGGCGTCTCGCTCGCCGACAGCCCCGACGGCCCGTTCGAGCCCGTCGGTGACGGGCCGCTCGTGTGCCCGACGGCGCAGGACCCGCCGGACCTCGGCGGCGCGATCGACGCCGGCACGTACTCCGAGGACGGCCGGCTGTACCTGCTGTGGAAGGCCGACGGCAACTGCTGCGCGAAGCCCGCGGTCCTGTTCCTGCAGGAGCTGTCGGCGGACGGCACGACGCTCGTCGGCGAGCCGGTCGAGCTGCTGCGCAACAGCGCGCCGTACGAGGGCGCCGTGGTCGAGGCGCCGACGCTCATCGAGCGCGACGGCACGTACTACCTCTTCTACTCCGCCAACGACTTCGGCGGTGGCGGGTACCGGACCGCCTACGCGACGGCGACGTCGCTGGAGGGCCCGTACACCCGCGGCGACGCCGAGCTGCTCACCACCGACCTGCTGCAGGGCGAGGTCCGCGGCCCCGGCGGGCAGGACGTCGTCGAGAACGCCGACGGCTCGCTGTCGATCGTCTTCCACGGCTGGGACCCGACGTACAGCTACCGCGCCATGTACGCCAGCGACCTGGAGATCGTCGACGGCACCCCCGTCGTCGAGGTCGCGCCGACGCGCTACCAGGCCGAGGACGGCGTGGTCCGCAACGCCCGCGTCGTCGGCGACACCTCCGCCTCGGGCGGGGAGAAGGTCGGCGGCCTCGACTTCGCCGACAGCTCCGTGACGCTGCGCGTGGTGGCCGAGCGCCCGGGTCCCGCGACGCTCAGCATCCGCTTCGCCAACGGGACCGTCGAGGACGGCGAGCGCGTCGCCGCCACGCAGAGCCTGCGCCTCAACGGCCGCGTGGTCGACACGGTCGTGTACGCGCACACGACGTGGGGCAACTGGCAGCGCGTCACCGTGCCGGTCGTGCTGCGCCCGGGCGTCAACACCGTCGTGCTCACCAAGGTGACCGGCTACGTCGAGCTCGACGCGGTCGACCTGCTCGCCGCCGACCGCGACCGCTCGCCGTCGCTCACCGTGCCGCCGACGGTGCCCGAGGACGCCGTGCGCTACGAGGCGGAGGACGGCGAGGTGACCGCGGCGCGGGTGCGTTCCGCGGCGGGCGCCTCCGGCGGCGAGGTCGTCGGCGGGCTCGACTTCGCCGACAGCGCCGTGACGCTGCAGGTGTACGCCGAGCACGCCGGCCCGGCCACCCTCGCCATCCGGTTCGCCAACGGCTCCGACCGCGGTGGCTACGCCGTGCCGGCCACGCACGACGTCCTCGTCAACGGCGAGGACGCCGGGACGGTCACGTACTGGCACACCCGCTGGGACAACTGGTCGGTGGTGGAGTACGAGGTGCGCCTGGACAAGGGCTGGAACACGGTCACGCTGCAGCGCGACACGTTCTACGCCGAGCTGGACGCGGTCGACGTCTACTGACCGCGCGAGTCACGCCCGACGGCGGCCGGATCCCTGCGGGGCCGGCCGCCGTCGCCGTCCGCGGGGCCCGCAGCCGGCCACAGCGCAGGACGAGGCGCCCCGTGGTGCCACGCCATCCGCCTCGTCGCGCACGGCGTCCTGCGCTGTGGCCGCCCCGGGACCGTCCCCTCACCGACCGGTCGAGTCGCCCTCCGTCCGGCGTCGAGCCGCCTCCTCCTCGGCCGACTCGAACAGCCGCATCCCTCCCGTGGAGCGCGCGCCGGAGAGGACCCCGGTGAGGGCCGTGACCGCCGCGGCGACCCCGACGACGACGGCCAGGTCGTCGGCCCCGCGCCGCACGAGCACGACGGCCAGCGCCCCGAGCACCATCGCGAGCAGCCAGCAGCGCAGCAGGCGGATGAGCGTCGCGGCCTGGGCGTCCGTCACGACACGACCGTCCGCCCGGCCGCGTCGGGCGCAGCCCAGTGGCGATGCAGCCACCCCGTCGGGACCTGCGGCAGCAGCAGCAGCGCCGCGAGCACGAGGCCGCCGCCGACCACCGGCAGGCCGTCGTAGTTGACGTACGCACCGGCGGGGCCGGTCACGACCAGGCCGAACATCCCGCCGACGACGACGGGTAGGAGCAGGACGTGGGGCACCAGCGCCATGACGCCGACCGCAGCCGCGAGCACCGCCGCCGCGACGACCCGCCCGCGCGCCGACCCGCGCGTCGTCACGAGCGCCGGGGCGGCGGCGAGCCCGAGCACGACGCCCGGCACCCACAGGTCCTCGCGCACCTGCCAGCCCGAGCCCGACGGTTGGAGCAGCACCGCGAGCGCGGCGAGCGGCAGCAGCACGGCGACGACGACGTCCGCCGTGCGGCGGGCGAGCACACCCGACGCCGCCGCGACGGCCACACCCAGACCGAGCGCCGTCGCCGGGTTCGCGGTCGCGAGAGCGGGCGGCACCCACTCGACGTAGCGGTCCGAGGTCATGCCCTGCAGCACGAGCACGGGCAGCGTGCCCGCCGCGAGAGCCGCCGCGAGGACGAGGGGCAGTCGTGAGGGTCGCGCCGCCGCGCGGACGGCGCCCACCCGGGCGGCGAGCGCCCCGGCGCTGCAGGCCACGACCGCGAGGCACACGCCGGCCACGAGCACGGACCCGCCGTCGACGACCGGACCCAGCACCACGTTCGCCACGACCACCGCCGCGGCCGCGCCGGCGGCCCCCGCGAGCGCCTCCCGGCGCCGGAGCGCCGACAGCCCGACGAGCACGCCGCAGACGACGACCACCATGGCGGCGAGGCGCGCGTCGTGCGCCACGAGCGCGAGCTCGTCCTGGCCGGGCATGTCGGGGGTGTGCCCCGGCCCGAGGGCACGGGCCTCCGCCGCCTGCACCGCGCCCATCGAGGTCGCGGCGAGCGCCCACGCCCACGAACCGAGCACCACGACAACGGCACCGCCGGCCACCGGCGCCACGGCCCCTCGAGCCCCGCTCACGCGGGAAGTGTGGTCCACCGGCGGCCGCGGCGTCCGTCGAACCGGCTACTCGGACCCGGCGACACGGTCAGCCGGCCCGGACGCACGGACGCCGGGCCCCGCGGGACCCGGCGTCGGCTGGCGGTGACGGTGGGATTTGAACCCACGGAGGAGTTGCCCCCTCACACGCTTTCGAGGCGTGCTCCTTAGGCCGCTCGGACACGTCACCGCCGACGAGGGTACCGGGCAGCGGGGTCTGCCTCGAACCGCCCGGACCACGGCTGTCGGACTCCCGGGACACACTGCGGCCATGACGGCGGACCCGGACCTGGTCCAGCGGTTGCGTGCGCTCGTGGGCGAGCAGCCGGGCACCGCGGAGCGGCGCATGTTCGGTGGCGTCGCGTTCCTCCTCGACGGGCACATGGCCGTCGGCGCGAGCGGCGCCGGCGGGCTGATGGTGCGTGCGGACCCGGCGGACCTCGACGACCTGCTGCGCGAGCCGGGTGCCCACCCCTTCGAGATGCGCGGGCGCCCCATGCGGGGCTGGCTGCGGGTGGACGCGTCCGCGGTGCCCGACGACGAGGCGCTCGGGCGGTGGGTCGACGTCGGCGTCGGGTTCGTGCGCACGCTGCCTGCGAAGCCGACGGACTGAGCTCCTCTCACCGCCGTCCGGCGAAGAACCCCCGCAGCAGCGCCGACGACTCCTCGGCGAGCAACCCGCCGAGCACCTCGACCCGGTGCAGCGACAGCGGGTCCCGGACGAGGTCCCACACCGACCCGCACGCGCCGGCCTTGTCGTCCCACGCACCGAAGACGCACCGGGCGACCCGGGCGGCCACGAGGGCGCCGGCGCACATGACGCACGGCTCGAGCGTCACGACGAGGGTCGCCCCGCCCAGCCGCCAGCCGTCCCCAAGCGACCCGGCGGCGGCGCGGAGCGCCTCGACCTCCGCGTGGGCGGTCGGGTCGCCCAGCTGCTCGCGCCGGTTGCGCCCCGCGCCGAGCACGTCCCCGGACGGCGACAGGACGACCGCCCCGACGGGCACGTCAGCGTGGGCGAGGCACGCCTCGGCGAGGTCGAGGGCCTGCCGCATGGCGGCCTCGACCACCGGCGCGACGGGCACCCGGCCGGGCCCGCGGGAGACGGTCAGCGCAGGGTCTCGAGCAGGTCGAGGAACCCGACGCGCTCACCGAGCTCGGTGAGCGCCCGCGCGGGGTCGTCGGCGTCGTCCTCGACGACGGTCTTGAGCGTCTCACCGCCGACGCCCATGTCCTCCAGCAGCGAGAGGTCGCCGGCCCACGGCACCTCGGTCACCGCGGGCGCGTCCTCCTCGGACTCCGAGGCGGAGGAGTCCTCCTCGTCGTCGTGGTAGCCGTAGCCGCTGTCGAAGCCGTCGGTCGCCCCGCCGGGGACGAGGCCGGCCGCTCGCAGTGAGCCCGCGTCGGACCACACGTCAGGGTCGGCGAAGACGCCGGAGAAGCGCGAGCTGCGCGCCGCCGGGAGGTCGGACACGAACACGCGCGCGTCGTCGTCGCCGTCGACGCGGACGAGCGCGAACCACTCGTCCTCGCGCTCGAGCACGACGATGCCGGTGCCGCCGTCGACCTGGTCGCGCACGGTGTCGACGAGCTCGTCGAGGGAGTCGACCTCCATGAGGTCGGCGTCACGCGAGCCCCACGACCGGCCGCTGGGCACGAGCAGGGCGGTGAAGTACGACACCTGAGCATCCTGGCACCAACCCGACACCCCACGGCAAGTACCGGCACGGGCACGGAGGGTCGGCTCGGAGGTCGGTTCGGAGGTCGGCGCGCCGGCTCCCCCGCCAGGGGTCGGTACCGTGCGCCCATGCGCGTGCACGTCGCCGACCACCCCCTCGTCGCCCACAAGCTGTCGACGCTGCGCGACGAGCGCACCGACTCGCCGACCTTCCGCCGCCTCGCGGAGGAGCTCGTCACGCTGCTGGCGTACGAGGCGACGCGCGACGTCGCCACGGAGGAGGTGTCGGTCACGACGCCGCTCACCACGACGACGGGGGTGCGGCTGGCCAGCCCCAAGCCGATCGTCGTCCCCATCCTCCGGGCCGGGCTCGGCATGCTCGACGGCATGGTGCGGCTGCTCCCGACGGCCGAGGTCGGCTTCCTCGGCATGATGCGCGACGAGTCGACGCTCAAGCCCGCGACCTACGCCAACCGGCTCCCCGACGACCTGTCGGGCCGGCAGTGCTACGTGCTCGACCCGATGCTCGCGACGGGCGGCACGCTCGCGATGGCCGTCGACTACCTGCACGACAAGGGCGCCCGCACCATCACCGCGATCTGCCTGCTCGGCGCACCGGAGGGCGTGGAGGCGCTCGAGCGCCACGTCGGCGACGACGTCGACCTCACCGTCGTGCTCGCCGGCCTCGACGAGCGCCTCGACGAGCGCGGCTTCATCGTGCCGGGGCTCGGCGACGCCGGTGACCGGCTGTACGGCGTGGTGTGAGGCCGAGGCCGTCGAGGCCGGGACCGGCACGACGGCGTGGCGCGTGGACTCGGCCGCTCCGACGTGGTGATGCTGTGGGCTGCAGCCGTGTGCGCGGCGGCACGGCCGGACGAGACGTGAGGAGGCCCGGGTGCGACGCGTCCTGAAGTGGGCCCTGTGGATCTTCGTGATCTTCCTCGTCTACGCGATCTTCAACAGCCCGGCCCAGGCGGCGGGCATCGTCGTCAGCGCCTTCGAGGGCATCGGCGCCGCCGTCGGCGCGGTCTTCGCCTTCTTCGACGAGATCCTCCGGCAGTCCGGCGGCACCCCCGTCGGGGAGTGACACCGTGCGCCTGCCGTGGCGCCGTCGGCGCGAGCGCGTCGGACCCCTGACCCTGCAGGGCCGCCAGCCCGAGGCGGTCGTCACGCGCAGCTCCCCGACGGTCCGCCTGCCGCGCGTCGCCGTGCCGCGCTTCGACGGCCTCGGTGACCCCCCGGACGGTGCCCTCACCGACGACGACTGGGTCGCCGGCGAGGAGCCCGGCCCCTTCACCCCACCGCCCGTGCCCCGCGAGTTCGACCTCGTGAGGCGGCGCATGGGCACCGGCCTGGTCCCGGGCGAGCGGGTCCTCGTCGCGCAGCACCGGCACCCTGTCGTGCTGCTCGAGCCCGTGCTGCTGCCCTTCGCGGTCCTGCTCGGCTTCGGCACCGTGACGCCGTACCTGGGGTCGCTCGACCTGCTGCGCAACCTCATCGTGCTCGGCTGGTTCGCGCTGACGGTCCGCGCCGGCTGGCGCTTCGCGGAGTGGGGCCGCGACTGGTTCGTCGTCACCGACCGCCGGCTCCTGCGCCTGCACGGCATCCTCGACACCAAGCGGGACATGATGCCGCTGCAGAAGGTCACGGACATGGCCTTCGAGCGCCCGGTGTGGGGCCGGATCATCGGCTACGGCACGTTCATCCTCGAGTCCGCCGGCCGCGAGCAGGCGCTGCGGGAGATCCGTTACGTCCGCGAGCCGGAGCGGACGTACGAGGCGATCTGCGTGCAGATCTTCACGCGCCCCGTCAGCTACCGCGGGCCGGGCGAGGGCACCGACGGCCAGGGGTACCGCCCCGAGCGCCCGCGGCGGGACCCCCGGGACGACGAGCCCGCCGCCTCCTCGCGCGAGGCGCGTGAGAGCCGGCAGACCCGCGCACCACGGACCGGGCCGGACGCGGGGTACGACAGGCGCGGGGCCGGGGCCGCGGCGCGCCGCACGTCCCGGCGCGACACCCCCGCCGAGGACGCCGACGGCTACCGGTGAGCCGGCTCCTCCTGCTCGGCACCGGGTCGGCGGACGGCTGGCCGAACGCGTTCTGCCGCTGCGCGTCGTGCGAGGACGCGCGCGGGCGCGGCGTGGTGCGGGGCCAGAGCGCGGCGCTGCTGGACGGCACCGTCCTGCTCGACTGCGGGCCGGAGGTGCCCAGGGCCGCGGTCCGGGCGGGCGCGGACCTGGGCGGGGTGCGCCTCGTGCTGCTCACGCACGCGCACCCCGACCACACGTCCCCGGCCGCGCTGCTGTGGCGGTCGTGGGCCGGTGCCGACGAGCCGCTCGTCGTCGCCGGGCCCGAGCCGGCCGTCGCGCCTCACGCCGACTGGCTGGCCCCGGGCTCCCCGGTGCGCCTCGTCCCGCTGTCGCCGGGTGACGACCTGCGGGTGGACGGCCCGTCCGGCGCCTACCGGGTGCGCGCGGTGGCCGGCGCCCACGAGGTGCCGGCGCTGCTGTACCTGCTCGACGCCCCCGACGGCGGCCGCGTCCTGTACGCCACCGACACCGGTCCCCTGCCGCCCGCGACGCTGGCCGCCCTGGAGGGCGCCGAGGTCGACCTGCTCGTGCTCGAGGAGACCTTCGGCGACCGCGCCGACCACGGCACGGGCCACCTCGACCTCACGACCTTCCCGCGCGTCCTCGCCGACCTGCGCCGCGCCGGTGCGGTGACGGACCGCACCCGGGTGGTCGCGACCCACCTCTCGCACCACAACCCGCCCCTGCCGCAGCTGCACGAGCGGCTGGCCGCGTGGGGCGCGGAGGTCCACCCGGACGGCACGGTGCTGGGTGTGGGCGCCGACGCGGCGCAGCCGGAGCACGACGGCCACGCGGCGACGACGCCCCCTCGTCGCACGCTCGTGCTCGGCGGCGCCCGCTCGGGCAAGTCGACGCACGCGGAGCGGCTGCTCGCCGACCGCGACGACGTCGTCTACGTCGCTACGGCCGGCGCCCTGCGCGGCACCGACGGCAGCGCCCCGGGACCCGCGGACGCCGAGTGGGCCGACCGGGTCGCCGCGCACCGGGCCCGCCGCCCCGCGTCGTGGACGACCCTGGAGACCGCCGACCTCGTCCCGCTGCTGCGCTCCGCGGGACCGCCCCTGCTCGTCGACTGCCTCGCGCTGTGGGCGACGGCCCGCCTCACCGACGCCGGGGCGTGGGACGAGGGGGCCTGGCGCGCCGGGACCGCCCGCGAGCGGTGGAGCACCGCGGTGGACGACCTGCTCGGGGCCTGGCGCGCCACCACGAGGACGGTCGTCGCGGTCTCCAACGAGGTCGGCGGTGGTGTCGTCCCCGCGACCTGGTCCGGCCGGCTGTTCCGCGACGAGCTCGGGCGCCTCAACGCCGCGGTGGCCGCCGCGAGCGAGCGGGTCGAGCTCGTCGTGGCCGGGCACGCGCTCCGGCTGCGCGGCTGAGGCCGGTCGAGGCACTGCGACCCGTCCCGCCCTCCCGACGTGCACGAGCGGCCGGGTCGGACGAGGGTTCGTCCTGACCGGACGGACCCGGCGGAGCAGCCGCCGGGCCGTCACCCCCACCCACACAGGAGGACCTCCATGGCCGTCACCCGCGACGCCACCACCCGCTGGACCGGCGACCTGCAGTCCGGCAGCGGCTCCGTCAGCCTCGACTCCTCGGGCCTCGGCCCGTTCACCGTCTCGTTCCCCTCCCGCGCGGGCGACCCCGACGGTCAGACCAGCCCGGAGGAGCTCATCGGCGCCGCGCACTCCTCGTGCCTGGCCATGAACTTCAACGGCGTGCTCGGCCAGGAGGACCTGGCCGCCGAGAACCTCGTCGTGAGCGCGACGGTGACGTTCGACAAGGACCCGGCCGGGGGCTTCCGCATCTCCGAGAGCGCCATCACGCTGCGGGCGAAGGTCCCGGGCGTCGACGCCGACCGGTTCGCCGAGCTCGCCCGCAAGGCCGAGCAGACGTGCCCCGTGAGCAAGGCGCTCGCCGGCACCACGATCACGCTGGACGCGCAGCTCGAGAGCTGACGGACGGGGCCGCGCGGCGCCGGCCGCGGGGCCGTCCCGCTCACCCGTCAGGGCTCGCGGGACGGCTCCACGTCGGCGGCCGCGGCCCCCGTCGGCCCCGGCTCGCACGGCACGGCACCGTCGACCGGTTCCCCGGTCTCCGCGTCGACTACCGTGCCGGTCGCCTCGTCGAGGACGACGTCGGGGTCGCAGACGGGTGCGGTGGCGGGACCGCCGGGCGCACCGGTCGGCGCGACGGACGTCGTGCCCGACGGTGCGGGCGAGGCCGGCGCGCTCGAGGACGGCGCCCCGCTGCTCGGCACCGCGGTCGGCTCACCCGAGGGGGCACCCGTCGGCTCGCCCGAGGGGGCACCCGTCGGCTGGCCCGAGGGACCACCCGTCGGCTGTCCGGAGGGCGTGCCCGTCGGCTGACCGGACGGCGGCGCGGTCGGCTCACCGGACGGAGGTGCGGTCGGGGCCGTCGTCGGACGGGTCGGCCGGGTCGTCGTGGGTCGCGTGGTCGGGCGCACCGTCGGGTCGGTCGTGCGGGGCGGCTGCGTCGTCGGCGCCGTGGTCGGCCGGGTGGGCTGCGTCGTCGGCCGGGTGGTCGGCTCCCGCGGCGGCTGCGTCGAGGGGGGCCGGCCGGGCGTGGCGGTGCCGGGCGTGGCGGTGCCGGGCGTGGCGGTGCCGGGCGTGGTGGTGCCGCCGTCGCCGACGGGGCCGCCGGGGTACACGACCGACGGCGGCACCCAGCCGGGCGGGCCGGGCTGGCCGTAGACGGGGGCGGTGCCCCCCGGCACGGTCGTGACGTCGCCGTCGCGGTAGCCGGCGGCCGTGGAGAGCACGAGGTTCACGTACTCGGTGGAGTTGTTGTACCGGCGGACGGCCGCGGACGCGCCCGCACCGCCGATGTCGGCGCCGCCGGCGCACAGGTAGCGCGCCGCGGCGAGCGCGGCGTCGTCGATGTCCTGCGGGTTCCTGACCCCGTCCCGGTCGCCGTCGCTCCCCCAGCGGGCCCACGTGCCGGGGATGAACTGCATCGGGCCGACCGCCCGGTCGTACACGGGGTCGGCGTCCAGGGCACCGCCGTCGGTGTCGCGGATGACCATGGTGCCGGCGAGGCTGCCGTCCAGCCGGGGGCCGTAGATGCCCGGCACGGAGGTCCCGGCGGTGGTGACCACCGCGCCGCCGAAGCGGCCGTGGTTGGACTCGACGCGGCCGATGCCGGCCAGCAGCGCCCAGTCGATGCCGCAGCCCGGCTCCTCCCGGGCCAGGACCGCCGCCGCGGCGCGGTAGGCCCGGACGGTCGGCTCGGGGATGTCACCCTGACCGAGGCCCGCCGGGTAGGCCGAGGCGAGCGGCTCCTCGTAGCCGGGGATCGTGTACGGGTCGTCGTACGTGCCACCGAAAGGGTCGCCGTAGGGGTAGTCGCCGTACGGGTACTCGCCGTAGGGGTACTCGCCGTAGGGGTACTCGCCGGCCACGCCCTCGGGCCAGGTGGACGCGTCGCCCCACGCCTCGGCGCCCGCGACGTCGCCCCACACGCCGGACCCCACACCGCCGACGGGCCCGCCGGCCACGACGCCGGCGTCGCCGCCGTCGTGCTGCCAGCCCTCCAGCGCGAGGAGGTCGGTCGGCAGCGGGCCCGTGCCCGCGGCCAGCACCTCCGACGGCTGCTCCCAGGTCGCGCCCGAGGCGCCGCTGGTGACGGCCGCCACCGCGACGCACGCGACACCGACGGCCGCCGCGGCGGTGCGGGCCAGGGACGGCCGACGCGGACGCGCGTGCGCCTTCGTGCCGGGGCGCTCCGCACCGCCCGGCGTCGGGACGGCTCCGGTCCCCCCACCGTCCGGCCGGCTCCCCTCGCCGGCCGTGCGCACCCTGGGCATTCGCGTCCCTCGGTTCTCTGCTCCGCGCCGCCCCACGCCCGGGGCGACCTTCGTGAGGATAGGCGGTGGACCCGCCCGGGAGAACCTCTGTGCGCGAACTCGTCCCCCGGACGGCGGTACCCCGACGGTCCCGGCCGCGCACGGCCCGTGACGGGCGCCCGACCGCCGCCCGCCACGAGCCACGGCGGCGTGCGGCCTGGTCGTCCGCCGCGCCGCCGCCGTGGGCCAGGCTGGGCACCCGGTGCCGCAGCGCGGGAGGGTCCCGCGCGCCGCGGCGAGGTCGGGAGGCGGCGTGGGCGAGGTCGCCGAGCTGGTCGGCGTCACGGTCTTCGCGCTGTCCGGCGGTCTCGTGGCGGCGCGGCGCGGCATGGACCTCTTCGGCGCCGTCGTGCTCGCGCTCGCGGCGGGCCTCGGCGGCGGCACGCTGCGCGACGTGCTGCTCGGCGCGGTCCCGCCGACGAACCTCAGCAACGCGTGGGCGCTCGGCTGCGCCGTCGCGGCCGGGGCCGTCGCCTTCTACTGGGACCTCGGCCTCGCCCGGTTCCGCCGGGCCGTCCTCGTCCTCGACGCCGGCGGGCTGGGGCTGTTCACGGTCAACGGCGCCGTCACCGCGCTCGCCCTCGGGGCCCCGCCGCTCGCGGCGGTCCTGCTGGGCCTCGTGACGGGGATCGGCGGCGGGGTCGTGCGCGACCTGCTGTCCGGGCAGGTGCCGGTGGTGCTGCAGGACGACATCTACGCACTGCCCTCGCTGGCCGGCAGCGTCGCCGTCGTCGCGCTGTGGCAGACGGGCGCCTGGTCGGCCCCGGCCGGGGTGGGCGTCGCGGCCGCGGTCTTCCTGGTCCGGCTCCTGGCCCGCCGCCGCCGCTGGCACCTGCGGCGGACCGCGGCGCTGCCGCCGGCGTGGCCCGAGCACCCGCAGCCGCCGCGTCCGCCGGACACGGACCCTCCCCCCGCGTCATCCTGAGGGCCTCACAGCGTCCCGGGGGCTTGAGGACCCCGTCCCTCGTGCCGATCGACACCGCAGCGGGCCGTACGGGTCCGCCCCCGCACGCGCAGGCCGACAGGAGGTGGTCCGGCATGGCGAGGACCCCCTGGTCGGCGTCGCGGCGCGCGGCGTCCTCCCTCGCCCTCCTCCAGGCGACCCTCGACGCCTCGACCGACGCCGTGGTCGTGGTGGACGGCGACGGCGTCGTCCTCGCCGCGGGCCGGGCTGTCGCCGCCACGTGGGGGCTCGCCCGCGCGAGCGTCGCGGGGCTGTCCGCCGAGGAGCTGCTCGACCTCACGGCGGCCCGGACCACGGACCCGGCGGCCTTCCGCACGCGGATGTCGCTCGTCGGCGCCGACCCCGACGGCGAGGCCACCGAGGACGTGGAGCTCGTGGACGGCCGGGTCCTCCGCCTCCACACGGCACCACAGCTCGTGGACGGGGCCCCGGTCGGGCGGGTGTGGTCCGTGCGCGACCGCACGGCGGAGCGGCGCCTGGAGCAGGACCTGCGCCGGATGGCCTTCTACGACGACCTGACGGGGCTGGCCAACCGGGCGCTGTTCATGCAGCGCGGCCGGGCGATGGCCGACCGCGCGGTCGCCACCGGGCGCCCGCTCGCCGTCGTGGTCCTCGACCTCGACACGCTCAAGGTCGTCAACGACGACCTGGGCCACCAGGCCGGTGACGCACTGCTCCGCACCACCGCGGCGCGGCTGACCGCCTCGGTCCGGCCCGGCGACCTCGTGGCCCGCCTCGGTGGCGACGAGTTCGCCGCCCTCCTGCCCGACACCGACGGCGGCGTCGCCCTCGCCCTCGCCCAGCGCATGACGGACGCGCTCGCGACGTCCGTGGTCGTGGAGGGCCGGCCGGTGCACGCCTCGATGAGCGCCGGTACCGCCGCCGCGGCCGGCGAGGTGTCGCTCGAGCGCCTGCTGCACGAGGCAGACCTCGCGATGTACCGCGCCAAGGCCGACGGCCGCGGCCGCGTGCGGGCCTACGACTCCGCGGTCTCCCGCTCCGACCCGCGGCAGGCCGCGGCGGAGGTCGCCCGGCTCCTCGACGACCCCCGCAGCCTCACGACGGTGCTGCAGCCGATCTGCGACCTGGCCACCGGGCTGCTCGTGGGGCACGAGGCGCTCACGCGCTTCCCGAACCACCCCCACCGCGAGGTCGGCGAGTGGTTCACCCTCGCCCGCGCCGCCGGCCACGGCGCGGCGCTGGAGGCCCGGGCCGTGGCTCGCGCCCGGCGCCACCACGACCCCGACGAGGGCCGCTACCTCACCGTCAACGTCTCACCCGCGGTCCTCGGCGCGCCCGAGGTGCAGCGCTCGCTAGCCGGCGACCTGCGGGGCGTGGTCGTCGAGGTGACAGAGGACTCGCGGCTCGACCTGCCCTCGGTCGCGCTGCTGCTCGACGACCTCCGGCAGCGCGGCGCCCGCATCGCCATGGACGACACGGGCGCCGGCTACGACGGGCTGCGGCGGCTCGTCGAGCTGCGGCCGGAGATCGTCAAGCTCGACCGCGAGCTCGTCCACGAGGTACACGTCCGCCCCGAGAAGCGGGCCCTCGTGGAGTCGCTCGTGTCGTTCTGCCGCCAGACCGGCGCCGCCCTGTGCGCCGAGGGCATCGAGACCGCCGAGGAGCTGCGGGCGCTCGCGGAGCTCGGCGTCCAGCTCGGGCAGGGCTGGTTCGTCGGCCGGCCCGCGGCCGGCGCCCCCGAGGTCAGCGCGCAGGCCCTCGCCGCGTGCGGCGCGCTCCCGGTGACGCTCGGCGCGGGCGACCTCGGGCCGCTCCGGCAGCGCCTGGAGCGTGCCCGCACCGACTTCGACCTCACCCAGGCGGTGCGGGGGTCGGCGACGGCGCTCGGCGCCGACGACGTCCTGCTGTCGGTGCTGCGGCTGGACCGTCTCGTCGTCGTGCAGCCGCCCGGCTGGACCAAGGACGAGGTGAGCTACAACCTCGCCGACTACCCCGCCACCGTCCGCTGCCTGCAGGACGGGCGCCCACTGTCGGTGCGCACCGACGACCCGGACGCCGACGCCGGCGAGGTGCGCGTGCTGCGCGAGCTCGGGTTCCGCTCGGTCCTCGTGCTGCCCCTGCTGCACGACGGGGCCGCCATCGGCGTCCTGGAGGTGTACTCCCGCGCACAGCGGTCGTGGTCGGACCGCGAGCTGCGGCTGCTCGCCTACGTCGCCGACGAGGTCGCCGGCGCGCTCGACCGGGTGGAGCGCGGCGTCGGACCGGCCGGCGGGCTCTGAGCCCGACCGGGGGCTCCGAGCCGGCCCGGGGGACCGACCCCAGCCGTGCGCGGCCGCTCAGCCGCGCTCGCGGGCGACGGGCTCCTCGAGGAGCCCCGCGCGGTCCACCTTGCGGTGGTAGCGCGTGCCCGCGGCCCCGCCCAGCACGGCGCCGAGCAGCGCGACGAGCGCGGCGACGACCGCCGCCACGATGCCGCCGGTGGTGAGGTCGCCCTCGTTGACGGGGAGCCGCGGGAAGGCGTTGACCTGCGCGAGGACGTCGAAGCGGTCGCCCGCCAGCAGCCCGAGCACGGCGACCACCACCGCGACGACGACCGCCCAGAGCCACACCGCCACGCCCTGCTTCGCGCCGTCGAAGCGCGCCATGCGACCGGCGACGTAGCCGCCGGCGAAGTAGGCGAGGAGCAGCACCACGAGCAGGACGACGCCTGCGGCGATGCCGATCGTCTGCGGGTCGGACTGGACCGCGTCCTCCACCACGTCGGGCGAGGCCAGGCCGAACACGGCCCCCGCCCCGCTCAGCAGTCCCAGCAGGAGCGCGAGCAGCCCGACGGCCACGAGCCACCCGAAGAACGCCGAGCCGACCTTGACGCCGCCGTAGGCGTCCTTCTCCCGCGCCACCACGTCGTCCGGGTGGTTGGTGAAGAAGGTCGTCCCCGGCCCGCGCGGGTCCGTCGTCGGGCGCTCGCTCGGCCGGCCGGCCGCCACGGGGCGCTCCTCGACGCGGGTGTCGTCCTCGGCCCGGTGCTCGGCCGCGTGCTCGTCGCCGCGGCCGCCGTACCCGAGCTCCTCGGGCGGCACGGAGTCGTGGGGACGGTCGTAGCGGGGGTCGTTCGTGCTCATGGGGGCCTCCGGGGCGGGGACGCTCGTCACCCTCCGGGTACCCGGCCCCGGCGACCGCTAACCGGCCTGGGCCTCGCAGGGCGTGCCCGGCAGGAGCCACACCTCGCCGTCGCGGACCTCGACCCGGTGGCAGCGGGCGCGGACGACGGCCGGCAGGGACAGCGCCTCACCGGTCCGCAGCGAGAAGCGGGCGGCGTGCAGCGGGCACTCCACCTCGCCGTCCTCGACCCACCCGTCGGCGAGCGACGCCTCCTGGTGGGTGCACGTGTCGTCGAGGGCGAAGACCTCGTCGCCGTCGCGGAACACGGCGACGTCGTCGCCGGTGCCCGCCACGGTGCGGTCGACGACGAGCGCCCCGCCCTCGGGGACGTCGTCGAACCTCGCCACTCGGATGCCGTCAGCCACCCGCCCATGACAGCAGAGGGCACTGGACGACACCTCCCCGGGGCCCGCGCCCCGGTCCCGGAGAGCCTCCGGTCGAGGACGGACGCCGGGGTCCACGCGGTCCGCGTGCGCCGACGGGCGCCGTCGACCGGCGGGCGCCGCGGACCGGGGACCCGTCGTGCACGACCGTCCTGAGGGAACCCGTGCCCGACCTCGCTCATGCGCGACCGTGTCGCGCACGAGGGAGCCGCGCACAACCGTGTCGCGTGCGCCGCAGTCGTGCACGACACAGTCGCGTGCACCGCAGTCGTGCACGACACGGTCGCGAGCACCGCAGTCGTGCACGACACGGTCGCGTGAACCGCAGTCGTGCACGACACAGTCGCGGACGACGGACGTCGCGCACCGCCCCGCCTCGGCAGGGTCGTGCACGACACGGTCGTGCGCGACCGACCCCCTGCACCGCCCGAGGTCGGCGTGTCGCCCTCACCTCCGTCGGGTACTCCGGCTCCGCCGCGCAGTGGCGCGCCCACCGACCAGCACCCCACCGGAGGACCCCATGACCGTCGTGCTCGCCGTCGTCTGCGCGGACGGGGTGGTGATCGGCTCGGACTCCCAGATCACCGAGAGCGACCGCGGTCTCAGCTTCCCGGCCCAGAAGCTGCACGCCATGGGCGAGTGCGCCGCGTGGGGCGGGAGCGGCGCCCGCGGGGTGCTCAACGACCTCAAGCCGATCCTCGAGCAGTCGGCCGCCGCCATCCTCGAGTCGCCGGACATCGGCGACGAGATCCAGGAGCGCGTGCTGCCCGTCATGCGCAAGCACTACGCCAACTACATCGAGGACGTGCCCGGTGAGGGCGACGGCGGCGGGGTGTCGGCGTACCTGCTGGCCGCGGGCGTGAGCCAGGGGCAGCGCTGGATCGTCGAGATCAACCCCAACGGCCTGATCGGTCGCTACGAGGACGTCGGCTTCCACGCGATCGGCTCCGGTGCCCCCATGGCCCAGCAGGCGGGGGCGCTGCTGTCGCACTTCCGCATGACGGAGCGGCCCGTCGAGTACGGCGTCGTCGCCGTGGTCCGGGTGCTCGAGGCGCTGTCGCTCACCTCCCCCTCGGTCGGCGGGCCGCTGAGCGTCGCCCGCATCCGCGAGGAGGGCGCCCACCACCTCAGCGCCGAGGAGGTCGACGAGGCGCGCCGGCACGCCGAGCGCTGGGAGCAGCTGGAGAAGGACGCCCTCGACCACCTCTTCGACTGAGCACGGGTCTAGCGTCGGTACGTGACCTCAGGAGAGCGCCTTCGCGTCGGACTGTTCGTGCCGCAGGGCTGGCGGCTCGACCTCGTGGGCACCGAGCCCGCCGACCAGTGGGCCGCGATGCGTCGCGTGGCGGAGCGCGCCGAGGCCGGCCCGTGGGAGTCGGTCTGGGTCTACGACCACTTCCACACCGTGCCGCAGCCGACCGAGGAGGCGACGCACGAGGCGTGGACGCTCATGGGCGCGCTCGCCGCGGTCACCACCCGGGTCCGGCTCGGGCAGATGTGCACGTGCATGGCCTACCGCAACCCCGCGTACCTCGCGAAGGTCGCGGCGACGGTCGACGTCGTATCCGGCGGCAGGGTCGAGATGGGCATCGGGGCGGGCTGGTACGAGCACGAGTGGCGCGCCTACGGCTACGGCTTCCCCTCCGCCGGTGAGCGCCTCGCCGCCCTCGCCGAGGGCGTGCAGATCATGTCGGACCTGTGGCGCACCGGGTCGTCGACCTTCGAGGGCAGCCACTACCGCACGGACGGCGCCCTGTGCCGGCCGCTGCCGCTCCAGGAGGGCGGCATCCCGCTGTGGGTCGCCGGCGGCGGCGAGCGCAAGACGCTCCGCATCGCGGCCGAGCACGCCGCGTACACGAACTTCGACGGCACGCTCGAGGGCTTCCACCACAAGTCCGAGGTGCTCGCGGGGCACTGCCGCGACGTCGGACGGGACTTCGACGAGATCGTCCGGAGCGCGAACTACAACGTCGTGCTCGGCCGTGACGAGGCTGAGGTCGCGGAGCGCCTCGCCCAGCGGCGCGCCGTGCTGGAGTCCGTCGTCGGCGCGGAGGCGGCCGAGCGCGAGATGGGCTCCGTCGCACCGCACCTGCCCGGTGTGGGGACCCCCGAGCAGGTCGTCGAGAAGCTGCGCCCCGTCGTCGAGGCGGGCATGACGTACGCGATCGCCTACTTCCCCGAGGCGGCCACCGACCTCAGCGGGGTCGAGCTGTTCGAGCAGGAGGTGCTGCCGGCCCTGCAGGCCTGACCACCGGTCGGTCCGGGCGTGGGCCCGCGCCGGCGGGCCGAGGGCACAGCCGCGGACCGGGCTCCCTCGCGGCGCACGGGCCGCCCGAAGAGCCAGCCCTGGCCGAGCTCGACCCCGAGGGCCCGGGCCGCGGCGGCCTGCTCCCGCGTCTCCACGCCCTCCGCGAGCACCTGCCCGCCGTAGGAGCCCACGATGCGCACGACCGCCTCCACGACCGCGGCGGCGGTCCGGCCCGGCAGCGACTGCACGAGCTCGCGGTCGAGCTTGACGAGGTCCGGCCGCAGCCGGACCAGGCGGTTGAGCGAGGAGAAACCGGAACCGAGGTCGTCGAGGGCGACCTTGCACCGCTGCGAGCGGTAGTAGGCGAACACCCGCTCGAGGTGCTCGACGTCGGGCAGGTCGTGGGACTCCACGACCTCGAACACCACCTGCTCGAGACGGACGCCCGCGAGCGCCGCCGCCCGCTCGGTGGTGCGCAGGCACACCTCGGGGCGGTAGATGGACGTCGGCACGAAGTTGATGAACAGCAGCGCGTCGCCGAGCCACGGCCCGGCGTCCC
Organism: Aquipuribacter sp. SD81; assembly: GCF_037153975.1. Lineage (NCBI taxonomy): Bacteria > Bacillati > Actinomycetota > Actinomycetes > Micrococcales > Intrasporangiaceae > Aquipuribacter > Aquipuribacter sp. SD81. The sequence continues at coordinate 109,109 of NZ_JBBAYJ010000008.1, read as the reverse complement.
GCAGCGCGGTCGTGCGTCCGACGCGGTCGAGCAGGTTCGTCCAGCCGGCCTGCTCCGCCGCGGCGAAGAGGTCGCCGGGCATGACGGGCGTGCCGTCGTCCCGCACCGCCCGCAGCAGGGCCTCGTGCCCGACGACGACCGTTGGGTCCTCGAGCCGGACGATCGGCTGGAACACGCTGTGGAACGCGGTCGACTCGGCGTGCAGCAGCGGGAGCAGGTGCGCGTTGTCGCGGCGCGCGGCCTCGGTGGCGAGCGACGGCGCGCGCATGGCGCGGGCGAGGAGCGACCGGCCGACGAGGTCGTCGGCGGCCACGGCGCCGTCGAGCAGGTCGCCGCCGGCGCCCCGGAGGCCGAGGACCCGGACCTCCGCCGCCTCGACGGGCGTGAGCTCCGCCGCCGCGGCGGCGAGGAAGCCCTGCGTCCCGGCGGCGTCCGTGTCCAGGCGGAGCAGGCCCGTGGTCTGCACGTGCAGCGGCGTACCGAGCCGGCGGGCCAGCGAGCGCAGCGCGGTCAGGGTGTGACCGACCGCGGAGGCGAGCAGCAGCCCACCACCGGGTGCCGGCCCGTCGGCGCGCGCGCACGTGCACGACGCGCACGCGGCGCCGGCCGGTCCGGCCGCGGGGCACCCGGGGTCGGTGGGGCTGGGCATCCGTCCTCCGTGGTGTGGGAGGCGCCGCTCACCCGTGGGCTGGAGGTGCGGAGGCGCTCGACCCGGTCATCGGGCGGGGGACGCCCCGCCTTGAGCACCCGGCCGCCGCGCGCGCACCGCGGGCGGGTGTGCGGCGGCCCGACGGGGGTAGGCACTGCTCGTGAGCGACGACCTCCAGCCCGCCCAGCAGCAGCAGCCGCCCGGCACGCAGGCCGACATGACCCCCGTGCCGGACTGCGGTGAGCACAGCTACGTCGGCCACGGCCGCCTCGAGGGCAAGCGCGCCGTGGTGACCGGCGGCGACAGCGGCATCGGCCGGGCCGTCGCGATCGCGTTCGCCCGCGAGGGTGCCGACGTCGTCGTCTCCTACCTGTCGGAGGAGGGCGACGCGCAGGAGACGGCCCGCTGGGTCGAGGAGGCCGGCCGGCGCGCCGTGCTCGTGGAGGGCGACATCTCCGACCCGGAGACCTGCCGCACCATCGTCCGCCGTGCGGTCGAGGAGCTGGGCGGCATCGACGTGCTCGTCAACAACGCGGCCTTCCAGATGAACCACGAGACCATCGAGGAGGTGAGCGACGAGGAGTGGCAGCGCACGTGGGCGACGAACGTCCACGCCATGTTCTGGCTCACGAAGGCGGCCCTGCCGCACATGGGGGAGGGCGCCTCGATCATCAACAGCTCCTCGGTGAACTCAGACACCCCGTCACCGACGCTCGCGCCGTACGCCGCGACGAAGGCCGCCATCGCCAACTTCTCCGCGAGCCTCGCCCAGCTGCTCGGTGAGCGGGGCATCCGTGTCAACAGCGTCGCGCCGGGTCCCGTGTGGACCCCGCTCATCCCGTCGACCATGCCCGCGGAGAAGGTCGCGTCCTTCGGCGGCGACACCCCGCTCGGGCGCCCCGGCCAGCCCAGGGAGCTGGCGCCCGTCTACGTGCTGCTCGCGAGCGACGACGGCAGCTACGTGTCCGGCGCCCGCGTCGCGGTGACCGGCGGCCGCCCGGTGCTGTGACGGTCGGTCACGGCGCCGTGGCCCCCGGGTGACACGACGGCCCAGGGCGAGCACGGCGCCGCCGGGGCGTATACCGTCCGTGCGTGCGAGGACCGCTGCTGGAGGCGACCGGGGCGCTCCGCGGTGCCTACGAGGCCGTCGACTGGGACGCGTCCCCGCTCGGCTGCCCCGAGGGCTGGTCGCCCGAGCTGCGTCACACGCTGCAGGCCGTCCTGGCCACGCGCTTCGCCGTCACGCTGCTGTGGGGTCCGGAGTACACGCTCGTCTACAACGAGGCGTACGCCAGGCTGATCGGCGAGAAGCACCCGCAGGCGCTCGGCCGGCCCGCGAAGGAGATCTTCCCGGAGATCTGGACCGACATCGCACCCCTGCTCGACGGGGTGCGCGAGACCGGCGTGGCGACCTTCCCCCTCGACATGCGCCTCGACATGGAGCGCAACGGCTCGCTCGACGAGGGGTACTTCACGTACTGCTACTCCCCCGTCCGGGCACCCGACGGGGAGGTGCTCGGGCTGCTCGACATCGCGCTGGAGACCACCGCGCAGGTCCTGGACCGGCGCCGCCTCGACGTGCTCACGCGGCTCGGCATGGTCCTGGCCGACGTCGACGAGCCGGCGGAGCTCGTGGCCGTCGCGACCGACCTGCTCGGCAAGGCCCACGACGACCTGCCGCAGGTCGAGCTGCTCGTCGACGGCGCGTCGCAGGTCTCCGACGCCGTGTGGCACGACCCCCTGCCCCCGGCGGAGCAGGCCGAGGAGGACCTGGTCCTCGTCGACGGCCCGCAGGGGCGGGTCGCGTGGCTCACCGTGCCCGTCCACGGGCCGCGATCCCGGCGGCCGCTGCTCGTCGTGCGGCTCAACCCCCTCGTGCCGGAGGACGGCCCGTACCGGGACTTCCTCGTCCTCGTGGGACGCGCCCTCGCCGCCGCCTTCGACCGCGTCCTCGCGCGCCAGGCCGAGCGCTCCGAGGCCGCCGCCGCACGGGCGATGTCGGAGGCGCTTCAGCGCAGCATGCTCACAGACCCGCCCGACCTCGCGCCGCTGGACGTCGCGGTGCGCTACCTGCCGGCGCGCAACGACAGCCGGGTCGGCGGGGACTGGTACGACGCGTTCCGGCTGTCCCAGGACGACGCCTGCCTCGTCATCGGGGACGTCGCCGGGCACGACCAGCAGGCCGCGGCGGTCATGGGCCAGCTGCGCAACGTGCTGCGCGGCGTCGCGCTCAGCGTCGGCACGCCGCCCTCGCGCGTCCTCGGGGCGCTGGACCGGGCGATGGACCGGCTGTCGCTGTCGGCCATGTCGAGCGCGGTCGTCATGGTCGCGGGGCTCGGGGGCGGGGACGGCGGCGACGGCACGACGATCGAGTGGTCGAGCGCAGGGCACCTGCCGCCCCTGCTGCTCGAGCCCGACGGCACCGTGCGCCTGCTGTGGTCCGACCCCGACCTCATGCTCGGGATCGACCCGACGACGGAGCGGCGGGACAGCCGCACCCACCTGCCGCCGGGCGCGACGCTCGTGCTCTACACCGACGGGCTCGTCGAGCGCCGCGACGTCGGGCTCGAGCTCGGGCTGGACCGGCTGCGCACCGCGGCCGAGGGCCTGCACGGCCTCGGCCTGGAGCAGCTGTGCGACCTGCTGCTGCAGCAGGTGGGTGGCGACCCCGAGGACGACATCGCCCTCGTCGCCGTCCGGCACCGCGCCGACTGAGGACCACCGGGCCGCACCACACGCCCGCTGGTGGCGTGTCGGTCCGGACCTGCTGGTTGACGACCCCCCGCACCGGGTACACAGCAGCATGACGTCCGGCAGTCCTGCCGCTGCGGACGCCGTGGTCCTCGGTGTGCTCGGCGCCGACGCGGACGACGCGGCGCTCCGTGGTGCCGTCGACCTCGTCCTCGCCTCGCCGCTGCCCATGTCGTACGCGCACGGCCCCGAGCTGCGCATGCTGTACAACGCCGCCTTCGCCGAGCTGCTCGGCACGGCCCACCCCGCCGCGTACGGCGCGCCCGCGGCGCAGGTGCTCGGCGACGTCTGGCAGCGCGGCTGGCAGCACGGCGCCGACGGGGTCGTGCGGGAGGGCCGCGGCGTGCTCGAGCACGTCGACCGGGGCGAGCGGACGTGGACCCGGTCGCACTCGCCGGTCCGGGCCGCCGACGGCCGGGTCACGGGCATCCTCACCGTCGCGGTCGAGACGACGCAGGGCCGCTCGGTCATCGACCGGCTCGGCCGGCTCGCCGCGGAGCTGTCGGAGGCGCTGACCCTCGACGACGTCGTGCGCGCGCTCCTCCGGCACGCCGTCGCCCAGCCGGGGCCCACCTACGCGCGGGTGTGGCTCGAGGAGCCGGCCCGCGGCGGCTGGACGACCGCTCGCCGGCTCGCGGCGGACGTCTCCGACCCGGCCGCCGAGCGGCTCCCCCTCATGTGGTCCGCGCCGACGCCGCGCCCCGACGCGCGCGTCGCGGCGGTCGCGGAACGGGGCGAGCCCGTGTGGCTGGAGGAGATGGGCGCGGGCGAGGTCGCCCCGCCCGACGTGCCGACCCTCGACGGGGTCGTCGAGCTCGACGCCGCCGACCGGGCGCTGCGCAGCGTCGCCCTGCTCCCCCTCGGCACCGGCCCGGACGGCCCGCGCGGGCTGCTGAGCCTCGGGCGCGAGGTGCCGGGTCCGTTCAGCACCGACGAGCGGGCCCTCATGACCTCCGCGGCCGCCCTCGCCGGCCGCGCCCTCGTGCGCGCCCGGCTCTTCGAGGAGCAGCGCGGCACCGGCTGGCTCCTGCAGCGCAGCCTGCTGCCGGACCGCCTGCCCGCGCCGGACGGCGTGCTCGTGGAGGGCCGGCACGAGCCCGCCTCGAGCGCCTCCGCCGCGACCGAGGTCGGCGGCGCCTTCTACGACGCCGTCTCGGTCGGGGACGGTCGGCTCGCCCTGCTCGTCGGTGACGTCGTCGGTCGAGGGGTCCCCGCGACGGTGCTCATGGGCCAGGCACGGGCCGCGCTGCGCGCGCTCGCGCTCGTCGACCCGTCACCCTCCGCCGTGCTGCACGAGGGGGACCGCGTGTTCCGCAGCCTCAGCGAGGCGAGCGAGGCCGCGAGCGAGGACGGCTCCCTCACGCTCGTGTACGCGCTCGTCGACCTCACCGAGGACTGCGTGCGGATCGCCTCGGCTGGGCACCCGACGCCGGTGCTCCGGCGTCGCGACGGCTCGACGGAGCAGCTGGCGTGCGACGTCGGCCCGCCGCTGGGGGTGCCGGGCGAGCGCCCGGTCACGACGGTGGAGCTCTCGGCGGGCGACCTGCTCGTCCTGTACTCCGACGGGCTACTGGAGCGGCCCGGGGAGACCGTCGCCGAGGCGATGGGCCACGTCGTCGACACGGTGGCCGCGGTGCGCGCCGCCGACCCCTTCGAGGTCGGCAGCCGCCTGCTCGACGGCCACGACGGGGCGCGCGAGACGGCCGTCCTCGCCCTCGGCCGGACGACGGCCCCGCACTCGACCGCCCGCACGACCCTGCCGGGCGACGCGACCGCGCCCCGCACCGCGCGCAGCTGGCTGCGGGCGCAGCTGCGAGGCTGGCACGCCACCTCGCGCGAGGACGACCTCGAGGCCGCCCTCACCGAGGTCGTGACGAACGTCGTGCTGCACGCCGGCACGAGCGGCACCCTCACCGCCCGTCACGGCGAGGGCCGGGTGTGGGTGGAGGTCGTCGACCGGGGCCGCCGCGGCGAGGCGCAGGCGCAGGACGTCGCCGACGACGCGACGAGGGGACGCGGCCTCACCCTCGTCGACGGGCTCGTCGACGCCTGGGGCGTGCAGCGCACGACGGCGGGGCACCGGGTGTGGTTCGAGGTGCACGACGGCGGCGCCCCGCCCGCGTGAGGTCGGCCCCGCCGGAGGCCGGGGTGTGAGATCCGGGTGGTCGGGTACTGCGGCTGCGAGCGCTCCGGCGCCCACCCTGACGTCCCCTGCTCCCGGAGGTTCCCATGACAGAGCCCCTGAACGCCGCCTGGGTGACGGTCGCGGACTTCGTGCCCCGGCTCGTCGCGTTCCTTCTCATCCTCGTCGTGGGCTGGGTCCTCGCCCGCCTGCTCGCCAAGGCCGTCGACAAGGTGCTCGAGCGCGTCGGCTTCGACCGCGCCGTCGAGCGCGGCGGCATCGCCCGCGCCCTGCAGCGCAGCCGCTACGACGCCTCGACCATCGTGTCGAAGCTCGTCTTCTACGCGCTGCTGCTGCTCGTGCTGCAGCTGGCCTTCGGGGTCTTCGGGCCCAACCCGGTGAGCGAGCTGTTGACGGGCATCATCGCGTTCCTGCCGCGCCTCGTCGTCGCCATCGTCATCGTCGTCGTGGCGGCCGCCATCGCCTCCGCGGTGAAGGACCTCATCGCCGGCACGCTCGGCGGCCTGTCCTACGGCCGCGCCCTCGCGACCATCGCGAGCGTCTTCATCATCGGCATCGGCGTCATCGCCGCCCTCAACCAGGTCGGCATCGCCACCACCGTGACCACCCCCGTCCTCATCGCCGTCCTCGCCACGATCGGCGGCATCCTCGTGGTCGGCGTGGGTGGTGGCCTCGTGCGCCCCATGCAGTCGCGCTGGGAGGGCTACCTCGACACCGCCGGCCGCGAGACCGAGAACGTCAAGCGCGAGGTCGAGCGCACCCGCGCGGACCGCGCGGCCGAGGCGGCGCTGGAGCAGCAGCGTTCCGAGCAGCGGGAGGCCCAGGAGCGCGCCGCCCAGGAGCGCGAGGCCGAGGCGCGTCGGGCGCACGAGGAGGAGCAGGCCCGGCAGGCCGAGCGGGCACGGCAGGCCGAGCAGGAGGGCCGGGGCGAGCCGGTCCGGGGCGGGCAGGAGCGCGACGCCGGCTCCGGCGCGTACGCCGCGGGCTACGGCGCGCGCGAGGACGCGTACGAGGAGCAGGGCGGCGACGCCTGGGGCGAGCCCCGGGAGGGGGCCTACCAGGGGCGGCGCGAGGGTTCCTACGACACCGCCGGCGACAGCGGGTACGACAACGCGTACGGCGGCGGGTACGGCAGCGGGTACGGCAGCTACGAGGACCTCGAGCGGCCGCGGGCGGAGCAGGAGGACCGGCGCGAGGTCGACCTCACCGACGACGCCACCCAGCCTCAGGAGCAGCAGGACCGTCGGTGGTGACCCCGCGCTGCTGACCGCGCCGCAGCCTCGGACGAGGGACCGAGGACGGTGAGCACCGCCGCGCAGGTGGTGCTCACCGTCCTCGGCGCCGTCACGGTCGCGGCGGTGCTCCGCGACATCTTCCTCACGATCTTCCACCCGAGCGGGCAGGGTCGCGTCGCCACGGCCGTCCTGCGCGGCACGTGGGCGGTCACCGGCCTCCGTGACGGGCGGCTACGCCGGGTCAGCGGGCCGGCCGGCCTCGTCCTCGTGATCGTGGCCTGGACCGGCGGCACGGCGCTCGGCTGGTCGCTCGTGTACCTGCCGCACGTGCCCGAGGGCCTGTCGTACGGGCCGACGCTCCTGTCGGACCTGCGCTCGCAGGTCGTCGACGCCGCGTACTTCTCGCTCGTCACCCTGGCGACGCTCGGCTACGGCGACCTCGTGCCGCAGCAGGCGTGGCTGCGCCTCGTCGCGCCGCTGCAGGCGCTGACGGGCTTCGCCCTCATCACGGCCGCGGTGTCGTGGGTGCAGCAGGTGTACCCGGCGCTGGGCCGGCGTCGCGCGCTCGCGGTGCGGCTCGACGGGCTGCGCTCGTGCGCGGCAGCCGACCGTGTGGCGCGGCTGGAGGGCACCGCGGCCCTCGGCCTGCTGGAGCCGCTGTCGGGCGAGCTCGCCCGCGTGCAGGTCGACCTCGTCCAGCACCCGGAGTCGTACTTCTTCCAGGACGCGACGGACGACGAGAGCCTCGCGGCGACCGTCGGCTACGTACCCGCGCTCGCGCGCGCAGCCCGTCACGCGCCCGCCGAGGAGACGCGACTGGCCGGTGAGCTGCTCGAGCGCTCGGCGGACGGCCTCGCCCGCGCCCTCGTGGACCAGGGTCTGCTGCGCCGGCACGTCGAGGGGACGGGTGAGGACGGGGCGGTGGCGGCGCGCGACGTCTTCCGCGCCTACGCCGTCGACCACGGCCGCGCCGGCTGAGGCCCGCCCGACGTCGCGGTGTGTCGGCGCCCCCGCGCCACGGAGGCCCCCGGCCCGGGTCGTCACGCCCCGTCCGGACGGGTGGTGACGACGGACCGCCCTCACCTGCGCGGCGTGGCGGCCGAGTACATCGGTGTGACACGTGCCGGAGCCCCGAGGAGTCCCGCGGGTCGCTGGCTCGTGACCTGGCGCGCCCTGGCCGCGCTGCTCGTCGTGGCCGTGCTCGGCCTGGTGCTGGGCGCCGTGGCACTCGAGCGGCAGGAGTCGCGGCGCCTGTTCGACGACCTCGTCGCGGAGGCGCAGCTCGTCGTGGACGCCGCCGTCGAGCCCGGCCTCGACCGCACGGACCCGGTCGGCGACCTGCGCGCCGGCCCCCACCACGACCGAGTCCTCGCCGCAGTCGACCACCTCGTCGAGAAGGGCCGTGTCGTGGGCGTGCAGGTCCTCGGCCCCGACGGCGCGGTGCTGCTGAGCGACCACTCCGACGGCGACCCCCTGAGCGCGGACGAGCTGGCCCTGCTCGACGCCGTGACGACCCGTGGCCCGCAGGTCGTCTTCGAGCGCGACGAGGGACGGGAACCCACGGCCACGGTGCTCGTGCGGCCGGACGTGCTACCGGTCGACAGCGGCGTGGTCGTCGAGGTGCTCCTCGCCCAGGACACCGTGGCCGCTGCGCTGCGCGACACCGCACGCCGGCTGTACGGCGCGTCGGGGGCGCTCGTCGTCGTCATGGTGCTCGTGGTCGTCGGGGTCCGTCGTCGGGCGGTCGCGCGCGAGCACGAGTCGCTCCACGACCCGCTCACCGGCCTCGGCAACCGGGCCTTGCTGGGGCGGGCAGCCGGGGACCTCCTCCGGCGGCGCGGTCCGGCGCACGAGCAGTCCGCCCTCCTCGTGCTGGACCTCGACGGCTTCAAGCTCGTCAACGACAGCCTCGGGCACGCGGTCGGTGACCGGCTGCTGGAGCTGGTCGCGCGTGCGCTCGCCGGTGCCGTCCGACCGGGCGACACCGTGGTCCGGCTCGGGGGCGACGAGTTCGCCGTGCTGGCGAGCCGGCTGCCGACGACCGAGGCCGCGCTCGTCGTGGCGGACTCGGTCGAGCGTGCGGTCCGACAGCCCTTCGACGTCGACGGGGTCTCGCTGGAGGTGGGCGTCAGCGTCGGAGTCGCGGTCAGCCCGGCCGACGGCGACGACCTCGGCACGCTGCTGCGGCGCGCGGACGTCGCCATGTACCAGGCCAAGCGAGACGGCGGCGGCAGCCGCCGCTACGACGAGGCGGCCGACCCGCACGACGCCGACCAGCTCCGGCTGCTGTCGGACCTCCGGACCGCCATCACCGAGGGTCAGCTCCGCCTGTACTTCCAGCCCAAGGTGGCGGTGCGGGAGAGCCGCACCGTCGCCTTCGAGGCGCTCGTGCGCTGGGAGCACCCGGCCCACGGCCTGCTGCAGCCCGCGCAGTTCGTGCCGCTGGCGGAGCGGACGGCGCTCATGCGGCCCCTGACGTGGTGGGTGCTGCGCGAGGCGGTCCGCCGGTGCGCCGACTGGCAGGCCGCCGGACACGACGTCGGCGTGGCCGTCAACATCTCTCCGCAGACGCTCCTCGACCCCGACCTGCCCCTCACGGTCGTCGACCTGCTCGCGGAGACCGGTCTGTCCGGGTCGCTGCTCGAGCTGGAGATCACCGAGACGGCGGTGATGGCCGAGCCCGAGCGGGCGCTGGACACGCTGCGACGGCTCCAGGCGCTCGGCGTCTCCGTGGCCATCGACGACTTCGGCGCCGGCTACACCAGCCTGTCGTACCTCAAGACGCTGCCCGTCAACAGCCTCAAGATCGACCGCCGCTTCGTCACCCACCTGCTCGAGGACGCGCGCGACGAGGCGGTAGCACGCTCGGTCGTCATGCTGGGGCACGACCTCGGCATGACGGTCGTCGCCGAGGGCGTCGAGACGCCCGGGGTCCGTGACCGGCTGCGCGAGCTCGGGTGCGACGAGGTGCAGGGGTTCCTGCTGGCCAGGCCGATGGCCGCCGACGAGGTCGACGGCTGGCTGCTCGACCAGGTGGGTCCCGCGGCCGTGACCCGCGACGCGGACGTCGCCACCGCCGGCTGAGGCCCGCCCGACCGGTGAGTCCCCGGGCCGGCCACGGTCCACCACCCGTGACCGACCTGCTGCCCGGCGCCGAGGCCCTCGGCGCCCTCACCGTGTTCGTGCTCGACGTCGAGGCGGAGGCGGCCTTCTGCCGCGACGCTCTCGGGCTGACGCCCGTGCTCGCCGACGAGCAGTCGGCCGTCGTCCGTCTCGGCGCCACGCTGCTCAACATGCTGCGCGCCGACGCCGTCGGCGACCTCGTCGCCCCGGCGCGCTCGGCCGCGGTCGGCGAGACGGCCCGCATGCTCCTCAGCCTCTGGGTCGACGACGTCGACGCGGTCTGCGCCGAGCTCGGCCGTCGCGGCGTCCCGCTGCTCAACGGCCCCGTCGACCAGCCGTGGGGCAAGCGGACCGCGGCGTTCCGCTCCCCGGCGGGCATCGTGTGGGAGGTCGCGCAGGACCTCTGATCCGGGACCCGAGAGCCGGGCCGCTCCCGTACGGCCACCCCCACCAGGCAGTGCCCGTGGACAGAAGCAGAGGCCCGGGCCGGCGCATCCGCCGACCCGGGCCTCCTCTGTCTCAACCTTGCGCGCGCCCGGAGGGACTCGAACCCCCAACCTTCTGATCCGTAGTCAGATGCTCTATCCGTTGAGCTACGGGCGCACTCGCCTGCGCCGTCGAGCGGCGCGGACCGCAGAAGACTACCGGACTCCCCGGCGTGGGTACGAACCCGCCGGGGCGGACCCGACACGCCGTCCCGACCGCGCCGGGGGCGCGGTCGCTACCGTCGGGGGTGTGAGGTTCCTCGTCAGGGTGCTGTCGACCGGGGTCGCCGTGTGGCTCGCGACGCTCGTCGTGCCGGGCATCGAGCTGGGGGCGGGCGGCACGGCCGAGGCGGTGTGGACGCTGCTCGTCGTCTCGGTCGTGATCGGCGTGGTCAACGCCGTGCTGCAGCCCGTGGCGAAGACGCTCGGCTGCCTGCTCTACCTGCTCACGCTCGGCCTGTTCGGGCTCGTCGTCAACGGGCTGCTGTTCTGGCTGTCCGGGTGGCTGTCGGGACGGCTCGGCCTGCCGTTCGACGTCGACGGCTTCTGGGCCGCGTTCTGGGGCGCGCTGATCGTCGCCGTCGTGGGCGGGATCGTCGGCGCGGTCCTGCGCCGCCCGCTCGGCGTCGAGCGCTGAGCAGCCCTCACCGCCTCACCGCGCCGACCGGGACCGGCACCGGGCGCGGGTCGGGGAACGAGCCGTCCCCGAACAGCACCCTGCGGGCGAGCGCGCGTCCCGGGCCGGTGCGCAGCGCCGCGAACGCCGCCTCGGCCTGACGGGACCCCCGGACCCGCGCGAGACCGTCGCGCAGCAGCAGCCGGCCGCGGAAGCGGGCCCGCAGCGCGGCGCCGTCGTAGTGCCGCAGCGCGTCGGACCGCCCGGTGCGCAGCGCGTCGGTGAGCACGTCGGCGGCGTGGTCCGACAACCGCAGGCACGGGTCGAGCCCGCCCGCGGTCAGCGGCGACACCGCGCCGGCCGCGTCGCCCACGAGCAGGCCCGCGGGTGAGGCGATGCGGCGCAGCAGGCCCCCCACCGGGATCGGCCCGCCCCGCTGCTCGACGCCCACGTCGGCGGGACGCCTCACGCCGACCGAGCGGGCCACCTCGTGCACGTCCTGCACGACCCGTCGCAGCGGCGAGGCGAAGCGGTGCGCGTAGCCCGCGGTGCCCACGTGGGCGTGCCGGCCGTCGTCCACGACCCACGCGAGGTAGCCCGGCGCGAGCCGCGGGTCGACGACGCAGTGGAAGGTCGGCTCCCGGTCCTGCGGCGCGACACCGAACACCTCCTCCGCGCCGACGAGCAGGTGCGTGTTGCGGTCGAGGCCGAGCTCACGGGCCACGCGGGACCGCGCGCCGTCGGCCCCGACCACGAACCGGCACCACACGTGGCCCGCACCGTCCGGGCCCTCCAGCCGGACCACGACGCCGGCCGGCGTCCGCAGCAGCCCGTCCAGACGGGCGCCGAGCAGCACCCGCACCCCGGCACGCTCGGCGGCGGCCTGCGAGGCGACGTAGAGCGGACCCATGTCGCCGACGCGGAACTCGTCGACGTCGCTCGCGAGGTCCACCGGGCGGCGCAGGCTCGGCGGGTACAGCACGACCCGTCGGATGGGCGGGCCGAGGTGCTCCTCCGGCAGGTCGAAGTCGACGAGCGTCCGGCGGACGAAGATGCCCGTCGTGCGAACGGCCGCGGCCAGGTCGTGGCGGCGGTCGACGAGCACGACCTCGTGCCCGTTGGCGGCGAGCCGGGTCGCGACCCGCAGACCGGCCAGACCCGCCCCGACCACGAGGACGTCGCACGTGGTGCTCACCGCTCCTCCCCCGCCTCGAGGCGCAGCGCCCCGGCCGACCCGGCCGCGTCGGCTGCGTCGTCGTCGGCGACGTACTCGAGCAGGTCGCCGGGCTGGCACCGCAGCACGCGGCACATCGCCTCGAGCGTGCTGAACCGGATCGCCTTGGCCCGGCCGTTCTTGAGCACGGCGACGTTGGCGGGGGTGAGGCCGACCGCGTCGGCGAAGTCGCCGACCTTCATCTTGCGGCGCGCGAGCTCGACGTCGATACGCACCACGATGGGCACTCAGATCACCCCGTCCAGGTCGGTGCGCAGCGCGGTCGCCTGCAGCAGCAGCGCCCGCACCACGAGCAGCAGCAGGGCGAGCACGGCCCCCGCGACGGCCATGAGGCCGAGCAGGAACGACAGGCCGGTGAGGCCGAAGGCGAGCAGCAGGTGCGCGACCTCGCCGAGCAGCAGCAGCTCCGCCACGACGACGGCCGCGACGATCGCGTCGAGCCAGCGGGAGGAGGCCTCGGTGAAGATGCGGTCCTGCTCGACCATCGTGAGCAGCCGCCACGTGCACACCACGACGACCTGCAGGCACACGACGTGCAGCACCGAGACCACGAGCACCGGTGCCCGCAGGTAGGCGAGGTCGGGGTTGGCCTCGGCGAGCCGGGCGAGCTGGTCCGGCAGCGTGTGCACCTGCGCGACGACGAGCGCGACGAAGGCGACCACGAGCAGGACCCGGAGCGGCGCGACCGCGCGCCTGGCCAGCAGCATGCATCGACAGTCGCGCACTACCTATCGAAAGTCAATCGGTCAGGCGGGTGGTCGACGACGCGTCCACCGGTTTGCGGCGACGACGCCGCGCCCGGATGCTGAGGGGTGCCCAGGGACGACCAGCAGGACGCCTCGACCGAGCAGCCCGTCCCGAACCCCTGGCGGGCCCTCGCGGTCACCCTGCTCGCCGGGTTCATCGTGCTGCTCGACGTCACGATCGTCGCGGTCGCGCTGCCGTCGCTGCAGTCCGACCTCGACACCGGCGCCCCCCAGGTGCAGTGGGTCGTGTCCGGCTACACGCTCACCTTCGCCCTCGTCCTCGTGACGGGCGGGCGGCTCGGCGACGCGTGGGGCCGGCGCCGCATGTTCGTGGTGGGGCTCGCCGGCTTCGTCGCGTGCAGCGCGCTCGCGGGCCTCGCCCCTTCGATCTGGTGGCTCGTCGCGGCGCGGCTGCTGCAGGGCGTGGCCGGCGGGGCGCTCACGCCGCAGAACGCGGGGCTCATCCAGCAGCTCTTCGCCCGCGAGGAGCGCGGGCGCGCCTTCGGCTGGCTCGGCGGGACCATCGGGCTCGCGACGGCCCTCGGCCCCGTTCTCGGCGGCGGCATCCTCGCCCTCGCCCCCGGGGAGGACGGCTGGCGGTGGATCTTCTTCGTCAACGTCCCCGTCGGACTCGTCGCCCTCGTGCTCGCGCTGCGGCTGCTGCCGCGCGACGAGCCGCGCGGCCGGCTCCGGCTCGACGTCGTCGGGACGCTGCTGCTCGGCCTCGCGACCTTCGCCGCGCTTCTCCCGCTCGTGACGGCCGAGGCGGGCGGCCTGCGGCGGTTCTGGTGGCTGTTCGCCGTCGCCGCCGCGCTCGGGGCGCTCTTCGTCCGCTGGGAGCACCGCGTGGTCGCGCGGGGCGGCGCGCCGCTGCTCGACCCGCGCCTGGTCACCCGCACGCCCGGCTACGCCGCGGGCGTCGCGCTCATCAGCGTGTACTTCGTCGGGTTCTCCGGCGTCTTCCTCGTCCTCGCGATCTTCTTCCAGACCGGGCTCGGCTGGACGCCGCTGCAGTCCGGCCTCGCCGTCACGCCGTTCTCGATCGGCTCCGCCGTCGCCGCCGTGGTGGCCGGACGGCTGGTGGGCCGGCTCGGGCGCCGGCTGACGGTGCTCGGGCTCGCGGGCGTCGCCGCCGGCTTCGCGCTCACGGCGGTCGCGCTCGCCCTCGCGCCGTCCGCGGTCGCGGCCTTCTGGGCGGCGCCCGCGCTGCTGCTCGCCGGGGTCGCCGGCGGGTGCGTGATCTCCCCCAACACGACGATGACGCTGTCCGACGTGCCGCCGGGGTCCGCGAGCGTCGCGAGCGGCACGCTGCAGACCGGCCAGCGGGTGGGCGCGGCCATCGGCACCGCGCTCCTGCCGGCCCTGTTCTACGTCGTGCTCGCCGACGCCGACCCGCGCCGCGCGGTCGCCGCCGCGCTCGGCGGCTCGGTCCTCGTCGTGCTCGTCGCCCTGGGTGTCGCCGTCCTCGACCGCCGCGCCGAGGCGCGCCGGCAGACCCGTCGCCCCGAGGAGGCGGTCAGGACCGGCAGGTGACGGTGCCGGCGAGGCGGGACCGCGGTCGGAACCGCCCGCGCCCCGCCGCCCGCGGAACGCCCCGGGTGGCTACAGGCACCGGAGCCGGTGGCCGATACCAGGGTCGAGCGGCGCGCCGGGCGTCCTCTCGCCGCCGGGACGAGGAGGGCCCATGCGCGTCGCGCTCGTGGCCAACGGCCTCGGCGACTACGTCGTCCGGATCGCCGCGGGCATGTCCGAGGTCATCGGCACGGCGGGCGGGTCCGTGCTGGTCGTCGTCCTGCCGCCGGTGCCCGTGACCCGGGGCCGCTGGCTCGCCCGCGTCGTCGCGGGAGGGGCGGTCGACGCGGTCGCCCTCACCTCCGTCATGGACCCGGTGTCGGGCGAGGCCTGCGTCGCCGACCTCCTCGAGCAGGCGGCGGGTGTCCCGCTGGTCACCCTCGGGGTCGCGCACCCGGCGGTGCCCGACGTCAGCTGCGACAACGCCGCAGGGGCCTCGGCCGCCGCACGGCACCTCCTGGGCCTCGGCCGACGCCGCCCCCTGCTCGTGGCCGGCATGGCGGACAGCACCGACAGCACCGTGCGGGAGGCGGCGTTCCTCGCCACCTGTGAGCAGCTGGGCGTGCCCGGCGGCGAGGTCCGCCTGCTGCGGGCGGGCTACTCGCGCGAGCTCGCCTACCGCCGCACGACGGCGCTGCTGCGCGAGGACGCCGTCGGCGGCACCCGTGCGCCGGACTGCGTCTTCGCCGTCAACGACGAGATGGCGATGGGCGTGGTGGACGCCCTCACGGTGCACGGGCTGCGGGTGCCCGACGACGTCGCCGTGGTCGGCTTCGACGCCACCGAGGCCGCGGTCGCGGTCGAGCCCGGCCTCACGAGCCTCGACCAGGACCTGCTGGAGCAGGGACGCTGCGCCGCCCGGATCCTGCTCGCGCGGCTGCGGGGCGGTCGCGTGCCGCGACGGGTGCGGACGAGGGCACGGCTCGTCGTGCGCGGCTCGACCGACCCCGCGGCGGCGCGCGAGGACCCGGGGCCGGCGGTGCCCGCGGGCCCCGCGGGAACCACCGCCCGCAACCACGAGCTGCTCCTGCTCCACCCGGGTCTGCTGAGCGCCTCCAGCGCGCCGGACCTGCGGGCGGAGCTGGCGGCCCTGCTGCCGCGCACGCCGCTGCGGCGGGTCCTGCTCTCGCGTGCCCGCGACGGCGAGGGCGAGCTCGTGCACGGTCACGGTGTGGACGTCGACGTCAGCCCGGTGCCGCGCTTCGCGCTGGAGCGGCTGGTGCCGACCTGCGTGGAGACCCAGCTCGACCACGGCCTGCTCGTCGTCCACCTGCTGACCGACGGCGACCGCGAGACCGGGGTGCTCGTGCACGAGCACGACGCCGCGCACCGCCTCAGCGGCGAGGCGCTGCACCGCGTGCTCACCGCGGCGCTCGCGCGGCTGGTCCGTGCCGAGCAGCTGCAGGAGCACGCCGCCGCCCTCGAGGAGCTCGTGACCTCGCGCACGGCGGAGCTGCGGGAGGCGAACGAGCGGCTGCGGGCCGCGCTCCTCGTCGACGGCCTCACGGGCCTGCAGAACCGGGGCTCCTTCGACGCGGCCCTGCAGGCCGCGTGGGACGAGCACGAGCGGACGGGTCAGCCGTTGAGCGTCCTCATGTGCGACGTCGACCACTTCAAGGTCTACAACGACGTCCTCGGGCACCTCGCGGGCGACCGCTGCCTCCGGGCCGTCGCCGGGTCGGTGGCCGAGGCGGTGCGGGGCGGGCGCGACCTCGTCGCCCGCTTCGGCGGCGAGGAGTTCGTCGTGCTCCTGCCCGGCGCGGACGCCGAGGCGGCCGACAAGGTGGCGCGTCGGGTCCTGCGCCGGCTGCGGGCGGCGGGGCTGCCCCACCCCGGGGCGGCGTCGGGGCGCGTGTCCGTCAGCATCGGTCACGCCACGAGCGCCCGGCCGGACGTCCTCGGCGAGCCCGCCGTGCTCGTCGGCCGTGCCGACCAGGCGCTGTACCGGGCCAAGACGCTCGGGCGCGACCGCAGCGCGGGCTGGGTGGACGCCGGGACACCGTCGGTGACCGCGAGCCCCTGAGGGCGCCCGGCGCGGCCGCGGGTCACGCCTGGGCCGCTGCCACCTCGCGCGGCTGGGCGACGCCGAGCTGGTCGAGCGCCTCCTGCAGGACCGTCATGACGGCGAGGGTCGTGTCGAGCGGGTGCAGCGGGCTCTCGCTCCGACCCTCGCGCAGGCACTCGTGCACGTGCTCGAGCATGTGCCCGTAGCCCGCCCCCCGGTACCCGGGGCGCACGGTGCGCTCCGGCGCGCCGTCGAGGGACACCGTCAGGCCCGACGGCGCGTACACCGGCGCGTCGAGCCGCAGCCGTCCCGCCGTCCCCTCGAGCACGGCGTCCTGCGCCGCCCGGCTGCTGAAGGACGACGACAGCAACGACACCGCGTCGTCACCGTGCTGCAGGAGCAGGCCGCTCAGCACGTCGACACCCGCGTCGGACACCCGCCCCGCCGCGGCGACCGACGTGGCCCGGCCGAGCAGCAGCACCGCGAGCCACACGGGGTAGACCCCGACGTCGAGCAGCGCACCGCCGCCCTGCCGCGGGTCGTGCAGCCGGCTGCCGGGCACCGCCGGCACCACCGTTCCTATGGAGGCGTGCAGCGCCCGCGGCTCGCCGACCTCCCCGGCGCCGACGGCGTCGAGCAGCGCGACGGTCACGGGCAGGAACCGCGTCCACATGGCCTCCATGCAGAACACCCCCGCCTCCCACGCCGTGGTCGCGAGCTCGCGCGCGCCCGCGAGGGTGGCGGTCAGCGGCTTCTCCACGAGCACGGGCGTCCCGGCGCGCAGCACCGCCGTCGCGGCTCCGAGGTGCGCGGTGTGCGGGGTCGCGACGTAGACGACGTCCACGTCGGCCGCGAGCGCGGCGGGATCGGTGTAGGTGGCGTCCGCACCGTGCGCGCGGGCGAAGGCCGCGCCCCGCTCCGGGCTGCGCGAGCACACCCCGTGCAGCACGGCTCCGGGGGTCGCCGCGAGGTCGCCGAGGACCTTCGCGGCGATCGGCCCGGTGCCGACGACGCCCCACCGGACGGGCGCTGGGCTCACGCGCCGCCCAGCCCGTGCCGGCGGATGACGTCGGCGTACCAGAGCGCGCTGTCCTTGAGCGTGCGCTCCTGGGTGTCGTAGTCGACGTGGACGATGCCGAAGCGCTTGGAGTACCCGTAGCCCCACTCGAAGTTGTCGAGCAGCGACCACAGGTAGTACCCGCGCACGTCCGCCCCGTCCGCCAGCGCGCGGTGCACCGCCCGCAGGTGCGCGTCGACGTAGCGGATGCGGTCGGTGTCGTGCACCCCGCCGTCGGGCGCCACCACGTCGGGGTACGCGGCGCCGTTCTCGGTGACGTACAGCGGCACCCCCGGCGCCTCCTCGTGCAGGCGCAGCAGCAGCCGGCGCATGCCCTCGGCGTCGACGGGCCAGCCCATGTCGGTGACGTGCCCGGCCGGCTCGGGGAACTCCAGGTCGCTGCTGCCGACCCACGGGCTCGACGCGCTGGACCCGTGGCCGTCGGCCTCGGCCCGCACGCCGGTGCCGTCCCACGCCCGCACGACCGTCGGGGAGTAGTAGTTGAGGCCGAGGGCGTCCAGCGGCTGGTGGACGAGGGCGAGGTCGCCGTCGCGTACGAACGACCAGTCGGTGACGGCGGCGGTGTCGGCGAGCACGTCGGCCGGGTAGCGCCCGTGCAGCACCGGGTCGAGGAACACCCGGTTCTGCAGGCCGTCGACCCGGCGGGCGGCGTCGACGTCGGCGGGGTCGGCCGGGTCCTCCGGTCGCACCCACGCGAGGTTGAGCGTGACCGCGACGGGCAGGGCCGGGGCCTGCTCGCGCACGGCCGCGGTCGCGAGGCCGTGGGCGAGGTTGAGGTGGTGCACGGCCGCGAGCGCGGCGGCCGGTTCGGTGCGCCCGGGCGCGTGCACGCCGCTGGCGTAGCCGAGGTAGGCGGAGCACCACGGCTCGTTGAGCGTGATGACGGTCCGCAGCCGGTCCCCGAGGTGCCGGGCGACGACGGCCGCGTACTCCGCGAACCGCTCGGCGGTGCGGCGGTCGGTCCAGCCGCCGCCGTCCTCCAGCGCCTGCGGCAGGTCCCAGTGGTACAGCGTCGCCGCCGGGGCGATCCCGGCCTCGAGCAGCTCGTCGACGAGCCGGTCGTAGAAGGCGACGCCGGCGGCGTTGACCGGCCCGAGCGCGTCGGGGGTGACCTGCGGGGTGATGCGGGGCCACGCGACGGAGAACCGGTAGGACGCGAGCCCGAGGCGGCGCATGAGCGCCACGTCGTCGCGGTAGCGGTGGTAGTGGTCGTCGGCCACGTCGCCGGTGTCGCCGCCCGCGACCTTGCCGGGCGTGCGCGAGAACGTGTCCCAGATCGACGGGGTGCGGCCGTCCTCGTCGTGCGCGCCCTCGACCTGGTACGCGGCCGTGGCCGCGCCCCACACGAAGCCGGGCGGGAAGACGAGGCCGTCGGCCTGCTGCGGGAGCGACGCGGGGCGCGCCTCGACGGCGGTCACCCCTTCACCGCCCCGGCCATGATGCCGCTGACGATCTGGCGGCCGAGCGCGACGAACACGACGACGACGGGCAGCGTGCCGACGAGCGTGCCGGCCATGATGATCGCCTGGTCGGGCACGTAGCCGCTGCCGAGGTTCTTCAGCGCGACCTGCACCGTCGGGTTCGACGACAGGAGCGCGATGACGGGCCAGAAGAAGTCGTTCCACGCGGCCATGAAGGTGAGCATGGCGAGGACGGCCATGCCGGGCCGCGCGATCGGCAGGACGATGCTCCACACCGTCCGCAGCGACGTGGCCCCGTCGACGCGGGCGGCCTCGAGCAGCTCGTCCGGCAGGGTCTGGATGAGGTACTGGCGCATGAAGAAGACTCCGAAGGCGGTGACGAGGGACGGGAGCACGACCGCGGTGAGCTTCCCGGTGAGGTCGAGCGCGGCCATGACCTGGTAGAGCGGGACGACGCCGAGGGTCGGCGGGATCATCATCGTGCCGACGGTCAGCGCGAACAGCGCCTTCTTTCCGGCGAACTGCTGCTTGGCGAAGGCGAAGCCGGACAGCGTGCACAGCAGGACCGTCGTGACGGTGATGACCGACGACACGGCGACGGAGTTCCAGATCGCGAGCCCGAGCGGCTGCGCGTCCCACGCGCTCACGACGTTGCGCCACAGCCCGCCGCCCGGGGTGAGCGGCGGCGGGAACTGGTTCATCTCCGACATCGGCCGGCTCGCCGCGACGACCATGTAGTAGAAGGGCGCGAGGAAGAGGAACGCCGTCACGACGAGCAGCACGTAGGCCAGCGGGCCCGCGTGGTCGTCGCCGCGGCGGCGCCGGCGGCGGGCGGGCGCGGGCGGGCGCACCGCGGCCACCTCGCGGACGGTCGTGACGGTCATCGGGCGGCCTTTCCCTCGCGGGTGCGCCAGCGGGCGATCCCGGTGTTGAGCAGGACGAGTGCGACCACGAGCACGAACGTCACCCACGCGACGGTCGCGGCGCGGCCGAGGTTGAAGTACTCCCAGCCCTGCTGGTACATGAACAGGCCGAGCGTCTGGTACTGGTTCATGGCCCCGCCGTTGGCCTGGCCGTTGCCGAACAGCAGCGGCTCGCCGAACAGCTGGGTCGCGCCGATCGTCGACACGACGACCGTGAAGAGGATCGTCGGGCGCAGGCCGGGCAGCGTGACGTGACGGAACTGCTGCCACTTGCTCGCGCCGTCGATGGCGGCGGCCTCGTAGAGGTCGCGCGGGATCGACTGCATGCCGGCGAGGTAGATGAGCGCGTTGTAGCCGGTCCAGCGCCACGTGACGATGACGGCGATGGCGATCTGGGCCGTCAGGTCGCCGTTGCGCCAGTCGACCGCGTCGACGCCGAACCACGACAGCACCCAGTTGACGAACCCCGCGTCGCGCCCGAACAGCTGCGCGAAGACGAGGGTCGAGGCGGCGACCGAGGTCGCGTACGGCATGAGCATGGAGATGCGGAAGAAGTTCCGCACCACCATCTGGTAGTTGAGGAGGTGCGCGAGGCCGAGCGCGAGCAGCAGCTGCGGGACCGTCGAGAGGATCCCGATCGTGATCGTCCGCCACAGCGAGTTGTAGAACTCCGGGCTGCTGAACAGCCAGCGGTAGTTGTCGAGCCCGACGAAGGTCATCGGCGAGCCGAGCGTGAACTCGTTGAAGCTGATCCACGCCGTCCACACCAGCGGGAACAGCCCGAAGGCGAAGAAGAGCAGGAAGAACGGCGAGACGTACAGGTAGGGGGCGGCGCGCGTCTCGAACCGGAACAGCCGGCCGCGCCACGTGGGCTGCGGGACGGACCGGGTGACGGCGGGTGTCGCGGTGCGCCCCGGCGCGGTCTGCAGGGCCATGACGACCTCCTCGGTCGACGACGGACGGCGGGGGTGGACGGGCGCGGCAGGCAGCACCCGTCCACCCGCGGCGTCAGCCGAGCTGGTTGTCGACCGCCCGCTGGGCGGAGGTCCAGGCGTCGTCGGGGCTCACGTCGTTGACCTCGACGGTGAGGAGGGCGTTGGTGATCTCGTTCTTGAGGATGCCGTCGTCGGGTCCGAGGATCTGCGCCGGCGCGTTCTTCGCGATCTCGCCGAAGATCTCGCCGATGGGCGCGCCGCTGAAGTACTCGTCGGTCGTGCCGGCGACGGCGTCGATGGCGGTCGTGTTCGAGGGGAAGTTGCCGCCGACGGCGAACACCTTCTCCTGCTGCTCCGGTGCGGTCAGCCACATCGCGAGCCTCACCGCCTCCTCCTGGTTCTCCGAGCTCGCGGGCACGCCGAGGTAGGCCCCGCCCCAGTTGCCGGCGGCACCGCCGGGCAGGGAGGTGACGCCCCAGCTGCCGCTGCCGGCCTCACCGGCCTGGCCCTTGATGTAGCCGATCATCCAGGAGGGGCAGGCGATGGTCGCGAAGGCGCCGTTGCCGAAGCCGGGGTTCCACTCGGGGTCCTCGAACTGCGCGAGCTTCGCGGTGAGGTCGTCGTCGGCCGCGGTCGCGGCGAGGTCGAACGCCTCGCGGACGGCCGGGTTGGTGTCGTAGACGAGCTCGCCCGCCTCGTCGTAGTAGATCTCCTGCTCGGTGGAGATGATCGCGTTGTAGAGGCCGCCCGCGGAGTCCGTCCACGCGCCGCTCGCGCCGGAGGCCTGGTACTGCCGGCCCAGCTCGAGGTAGTCCTCCCACGAGCCCATGGCGTCGGCGAGCTCGGCCGGGTCCGTCGGCAGGCCCGCCTCCTCCAGGAGGTCGGTGCGGTAGCAGATGCCCGTCGGGCCGATGTCGGTCCCGAGGCCGATGACGCGGCCGTCGTCGGTCGTGGCGGCGTCGAGCTTGGCCTGCGTGTAGTCGTCGAGCTGCTCGGCGGCCGCGGTCTGCGACAGGTCGACCCAGCGGTCGGCGAGCTCGGTGGTGGCGGTGCGGATGCGGGCCACCTCGATGCCCTGGATGTCGGCGGCGCCGCTGCCGGCGTTGAGCTTGGTGAGCAGCGCGGGCCAGTACGTGTCCTCGCCCTGCGTGGTCTCGTACTCGATGGTGATGTTCGGGTTCTCCTCCTCGTACTGGTCGAAGAGGCCCGCCTCGTCGTAGCCGAAGGTGCCGAAGAGGCTGACGGTGAGGGTCGTCTCCTCACCGCCCCCCGCGTCGTCGGCGGCGGCGGCCTCGGGCGACCCCTCGGCGGAGGCCGGGGCGACGTCGTCCCCGCCGCAGCCGGCGAGGGCCAGCGCGGTCACGGCCGCGACCGCGGCGACCGCTGCGTGTGCTCGGTGTCGGATCATGTCGGTCAGTCCTTCCGCCTCGTCCTCGAGGCCACCTGGGTCCGGCGTCACTGCTGTGTCGCAGGTGTGGGAGCGCTCTCACGCTCCCGTGCCGGGAAGACTGCACGTGGCTGGGGCCTGGTGTCAACGATTCGGGCCGAACTCATGGGAGCGCTTCCACGTCACGTGTGTCTGCATTCCTGTCGACACACGCCGCGTACGTCGACGTTCCTGTCGACACACGCCGCGTACGTCGACATTCCTGTCGACACACGCCGCGCACGTCGACATTCCTGTCGACACACGCCGCGCACGTCGACATTCCTGTCGACACACACCGCGTGCGTCTGCGTTCCTGTCGACGGACGACGCGTACGTCTGCGTTCCTGCCGACAGGTCGGTCGGTGCGAGGCGCCGCGCGACGGCGCCGCCGGCCCGGCGACCCCGGGGGTCAGGCCGAGGCGCGCACCACGAGGTGCGTGTGCAGGCGCACGTGCAGCGGCGCCCGCTCACCGCCCATCGACGCCACGAGCGACTGCGCCATGGTCCGGCCGAGGTCCTCGATCGGCTGGTGCACGGTCGTCAGCGGGGGCTGCGTCGCCTGCGCGATCGGGATGTCGTCGAAGCCCGCGACGGCGACGTCGTCGGGCACGGCGAGACCGCGGTCGGCGACGGCCCGCAGCGCCCCCGCCGCCATGAGGTCGTTGGCCACGAACACCCCGTCCACCGGCGGGGAGAGGTCGAGCAGCCGCTGCATCGCCCGGTGCCCGCCCTCGACGGTGTAGTCGCCCTCGGCCACGTCCTCGTCGGCCGGCGTGCGACCGGCCTCGGCGAGCGCCCGCCGCCAGCCGTCGAGCCGGTCGATCGCCCCGGCCATGTCGGTCGGGCCGCTGATGGTCGCGACCCGTCGACAGCCGCGCTCGAGCAGCCGGCGCGTCGCGACGACGGCGCCCTGCGCGTTGTCGACGTCGACGACGGGCAGGCTCGCGGCTCCCGGGTGCAGCGAGCGGCCGGCCATGACGACGGGGACGCCGAGGGCGTCGAGCCGGGTGGGCATGTCCTCGCTGCCGTGCAGCGACACGAACATCGCCGCGTCCACGTGGCCGCCGGCCGCGAAGCGCTCGAGCCGGTCGCGGTCCTCGTCGGTCGACACCACGACGAAGACGATCTGCAGGCTGTGCGCCGCCAGGACGTGGTGTGCGCCCTTGAGGACGGTGGAGAAGAACGGGTCGGAGAAGAACTTCTCCTCCGGCTCGCACACGACGAAGGCGACCGTGTCGCTGCGGCGGGTGACGAGGCTGCGGGCGGCCGCGTTAGGGACGTAGGACAGCTCGCGCGCGGCGGCCAGCACCCGCTCGCGCGCGGACTCGCTCACCCTGGGCGAGCCGGTGAGCACGCGGCTCGCGGTGGCGCGGGAGACCCCCGCGGCCGCCGCGACGGACTCCAGCGTCGCGGGCACGCGGCCACCCGACCCGACCATCGCCGTCCGCCTCCTCCGCGCCCCGTCCGGCGGGGCGACGACAGCGTAGGCGCAGCGGGACTGCCGGACGCCCGCCTCCCGCGCGACGGCCCCCGACGCCCTACGCGTCGTCGATGAGCGGCTCGAGGATGGACGTGACGGCCGACGCGGCCTCGTCCGGGCGCTGCTCGACGACCGCGCGGACGAGCCGCTCGTGCTCGGCGGAGTGGGGGTCCTCGTCGTGGTCGACGTCGGCCGTCAGCACCTCCTCGTACAGCGGCACGAGACCGTCGTACAGCTCGAGCAGCAGCTCGTTGTGGGTCGCGGCCGCGACGGCCCGGTGCAGGGCGACGTCCGCGCTGACGCGGGCCGCGCGGTCCGCCGAGCGCCAGGCCCGCGTGCGCTCGACGAGCGCGGCCTCGAGCGCGGCGACGTCGTCGTCGTCGCGCCGGCGCGCGGCGATGGCGGCGGCCGCCCCGTCGAGGGCCGCGCGCAGCTCGAGCCCGTCGCGCCGGTCGACCGAGGTCGCGCGGCGGGCGACGGAGATGACGAGCGCCGAGCGGGCGGTCACGTACGTGCCCCTGCCCTGGTGGCGCCGGACCAGGCCCGCCTGCACGAGCGACTGGATCGCCTCGCGGACGGTGTTCCGCCCGGCGCCCACCTGGGCCATGAGCTCCGACTCGACGGGGATGCGCTCGCCGACCGGCCAGGCCCCCGACTCGATCGCCTCGTGGAAGCGGGCGGTGACGGCGTCGGTGAGCTTCTCGCCCGGGCGGGGCGAGGGGGTCGCCCGGGCCGGCGGGGCCTCGCTCGTATTCATCCCATCATCCGATCTATCGTGGGCCGGGTGGACACCCGACCTGCCTCCGGCGCCCTGCCCCTGCTCGCCGTCGTGCTGACCGCCCTCAACCTACGCACCGCGGTCACCGGCTTCACGCCTCTCCTGGACGTGGTGGGGGACGACCTCGGCTTCGGCCCGTCGCTGTACGGCGTGCTGGGGACGGTCGTGACGGCGTGCTTCGCCGTCTTCGGTCTCCTCGGCGCCGGGGCCGGCCGGCGGCTCGGGCTCGAGCGCGCCCTTGCGCTCGCGACCGCCTGCACGACCGCCGGCATCGTGCTCCGCGCCCTGTCCCCGACGACGACGGTGCTCGTGGTCTCCACCGTGCTGGCGCTCACGGGCGTCGGTGCGTCCAACGTGCTCGTGATCCCCCTGGTCAAGCGGTACTTCGCCGAGCGGCTCAAGCTCGTGAGCTCGATGTACATCGCGCTGCTGCAGGTCGGGCAGTTCGTGGCGCCGCTGCTCGCGGTGCCCGTCGCGCTCGCGGTCGGCTGGCGGTGGGCGGTCGGCATGTGGGCGGTGCTGACGGGCGTGGCGGTCGTGCTGTGGGTCGTGCTCGCCGCGCGCGGTGGCGCAACCGCGGCTCCCGCCGTGACGGCGACCAACGCCGCGCCGCCGAGGCTGGACGGCGCCTGGCGCACGCCGCTGCTGTGGTCGATGGTCCTCATGATGGGCATGACCGGCCTCAACGTGTACGCCATCATCACGTGGCTGCCGGCGGTCCTCGTCGACGCGGGCGCCGACCCGGCCTCCGGCGGCGCGCTGCTCGCGCTCTTCTCGGTGTTCGGGCTGCCGGCGGCCTTCGTCGTGCCGCCGCTCGCGATGCGGCTGCGCAACCCGTTCGTCGTGGTCGCGGTGTGCGCGGCGTGCATGGCCGGCGGCTACCTCGGCCTCCTGCTGTCGCCCGGGACGGCGGCGGCCGCGTGGGTCGTGCTCCTCGGCGTCGGCGTCAGCACGTTCCCGCTGTGCCTCGCGCTCGTCAACGTGCGCACCCGGACGACGGCCGGCTCGACGGTCCTGTCCGGCGCCATGCAGGGCGTCGGCTACGGCATCGCGTGCCTCGGCCCGCTCGGCATCGGCCTGCTCTACACCGCGACAGGCACGTGGACCGCGTCGCTCCTCGTCCTCGTGGCGAGCCTCGTGGTGCTGGTGGCGGCCGGCGTCGTCGCCTGCCGTCCCGCCGCCCTGGAGGATCAGGTGGCCGAGCGGACCCCCGTCCTCGTCGGGGTCTGACACCGGCGCCTCACGTCCGGCCCCGGGCCCCGGCGAGCGCGCGCTCGAGGCCGTCGAGCAGCAGGTCGAGGGCGAAGCCGAAGGCGCTCGCGGCGTCCGGGTGCTCCGCGTGCCACTCCACGTGCGCCACCAGGTCGGGGTAGGCCCCGAGCCCGGGGCGCTCGAGGAAGCGGCGGGCGGCCACCTCCAGCGGGTCCGCCGCGTCCGACCGGTGGGAGAAGGCCACCGCCTGGACGGCGTGGCCGACCACGTGGTTCTGCAGCGAGTGGAACGCGAGCTCCAGCAGCGAGGGCGGGAAGCCCGCCCCGCGCAGCGTCGCGAGCACCGCGTCCATGTGGCGCAGCCGCTCCGGACCGACCTCCGCGGACTGCCCGGCCCACAGCGCGGCGCACCACGGGTGGCGCAGCAGGGCGTCGTGGGTCCGGCGGTACCGCTCCTGCAACGCGTCCCGCCACCCCAGCGCCGGGTCGGGCTCGGGCACCTCCCCCGCGACCAGGTCGGCGATGCCGGCGAGCAGCGCCGCCTTGTTCGGCACGTGGTGGTACAGCGACATCGCCTCCACGCCGAGCTCGGCGCCGAGCCGGCGCATCGACAGCGCGGCGAGCCCCTCGGCGTCCGCCACGGCCGTGGCCGCGGCGAGGACCCGCGGACGGTCGAGGGCGGGACGGGGCTTGACGGCCATGGCCCCGGACTTTACCTTACGCCGTAAGATTTACAACGTAAGGAGACGGTGATGAAGGCAGTCGTGCAGGACCGGTACGGCCCGGCCGAGGAGGTCCTCCGCCTCGAGGACGTCCCCGAGCCGGAGGTCGGCCCGCACCAGGTGCTCGTCCGGGTCGCGGCCGCCTCGCTGAACGCCGCGGACTGGCACCTGGGCGAGGGGCTGCCGCTGTTCGTCCGGGCCGGTGAGGGCCTGCGCCGGCCCCGCCGCCGCTGCCCCGGGTCCGACCTGGCGGGGCGGGTCGAGGCCGTCGGCGCGGCCGTGACCCGGGTCCGTCCAGGCGACGACGTCGTCGCCTGGACCGAGGGCGGCGCCCTCGCGGAGCTCGTCGCGGTGAGCGAGGACGACGTCGTGCTCCGTCCCACCACGCTGGACCCGGTCGAGGCGGCCGCGCTGCCGCTCGCGGGGACCACGGCGCTGCAGGCCGTGCGCCACGGCGGCCCGGTGCGGCCCGGCGAGCGGGTCCTCGTGACCGGCGCCTCCGGCGGGGTCGGGACCTTCGCCGTGCAGCTCGCCGTCGCCGCGGGCGCGCACGTGACCGCGTCGTGCCGCACGGAGAACGTGGAGCTGGTCCGCAGGCTCGGCGCGCACCACGTGCTCGACCGCACCCGCGAGCCGGTGCCGGGCGACGGCCCCTGGGACCGCGTGCTCCAGGTGGCGGGGACCACGCCGGTCCTCGCCGTGCGGCGGGCCCTGACCCCCGGGGGCAGGCTGGTCCTGCTCTCCGGCGACGGCGGGCGCCTGCTCGGCCCGCTGCCCGGCATGCTGCGCGCCGCGGCGCTGTCCGCCGTGTCCTCGCAGCGGATGGGGTTCCTCATGGCCACCACCACCCGCGACGACGTGCAGACCCTCGTCGACGAGGCGGCGACGGGCTCGCTGCGGGTCGTCGTCGACCGCACCTACGACCTCGTGGACGCCGCGGCCGCCCTCGCCCACGTGAGGACCGGACGCGCCCGCGGCAAGGTCGTCGTCACGCTGTGATCCGGGACCGACCACGTGAGCGGGGGGTCCCGCGGCGACACGCCGGGCGTGCCGCACGCGGGACCCCCCGCTCACCGGGGCGGGGTGGGGCTCAGCGCACGTCGTAGCGGTCGAGCATCATCACCTTGTCCCACGCGGCCACGAAGTCGCGCACGAAGCGCTCGTGGGCGTCGTCGGCGGAGTACACCTCGACGATGCCGCGCAGGATCGAGTTGGAGTTGAGCACGAGGTCCGCGGCGGTGGCGGTGCGCACGACCTCGCCGGAGGCGTCGAGGCCCTCGTAGACGCCCTCGGTGTCGACGGAGGTCCGCCACTGGATGCCGAGGTCGAGCAGGTTGCGGAAGAAGTCCTGCGACAGCACCCCGACCCGGTCGGTGAAGACGCCGTGCGGCACGCCGCCGGTGTTGGCGCCCAGCACTCGCAGGCCGCCGAGCAGGACCGTCAGCTCCTTGGGCGTGAGCTCGAGCATGTACGCCCGGTCGACGAGGAGCTTCTCCGGCTCGACCTTCGTGCCCTCGCGCACCCAGCTGCGGAAGCCGTCGGCGCGGGGCTCGAGCCAGCGGAAGCCCGCGACGTCCGTCTGCTCCTGGCTGGCGTCGGTGCGCCCGGGCGTGAAGGGCACGGTCACCTCGACACCCGCGTCCGCGGCTGCCTTCTCGACCGCCGCGCAGCCGCCGAGCACGATCGTGTCGGCCAGCGAGACCGGTCGCCCGAAGGCCTGTCGCACCTCGTCGAGCCGGTCGACCACCTCGGCGGTGCCGGCGTTCACGGCCCACGAGCGCTGCGGCTCCAGCCGCAGGCGCGCGCCGTTGGCCCCACCGCGCTTGTCGGTGCCGCGGTACGACGCCGCCGCCGACCAGGCCGTGTGCACGAGCTGGGAGACGGTCAGGCCCGAGTCGAGGATCTGCCGCTTGAGCTCGGCGACGCCCTCGGCGTCGAGCAGCTCGTGGTCGACGGCCGGCACCGGGTCCTGCCACAGCAGCTCCTCGCTCGGCACGTCGGGACCGAGGTAGCGGCTGCGCGGGCCCATGTCGCGGTGGAGCAGCTTGAACCACGCGCGGGCGTAGGCGTCGGCGAAGGCGTCGAAGTCCTTGTGGAAGCGCTCGGAGATCGCGCGCAGCTCGGGGTCGGCGACGAGCGCGACGTCGGTCGTCGCCATCATCGGCGGGTTCTTCTTGCCCTCGATGTGCGCGTCGGGCACGAGCTCCTGCGCCTCGGGGTCCTTCGGCTTCCACTGCTTCGCGCCGGCGGGGCTCTCGGTGAGCTCCCACTCGTACGCGAAGAGCGTCTCGAAGTAGCTGTTGTCCCACTGGGTCGGCGTGGGCGTCCACGCGCCCTCGAGGCCGCTCGTGATCGTGTCCGCGCCCTTGCCGGTGCCGAACTGGCTCTCCCAGCCGAGCCCGTCACCGTGCACCGGGCAGCCCTCGGGCTCCGGGCCGACGAGGTCGGGGCTGCCCGCGCCGTGGGTCTTGCCGAAGGTGTGCCCGCCCGCGACGAGCGCGACGGTCTCCTCGGCGTTCATGCCCATCCGCGCGAAGGTGATCTTGATGTCGTGCGCGGACGCGAGGGGGTCCGGCCTGCCCTGCGGGCCCTCCGGGTTCACGTAGATGAGCCCCATCGTGACCGCGGCGAGGTCGCCCTCCTCGAGGTCGAGCGGGGTGTCCGCGTCGGCGTAGCGCTCGTCGCCGAGCCACGTGTCCTCCGGACCCCAGAACACCTCCTCCGGCTGCCACGTGTCCTCGCGGCCGAAGCCGAACCCGAAGGTCTGCAGGCCCATGTCGTCGTGGGCGACGTTGCCGGCGAGCACGAGCAGGTCCGCCCACGACAGCGCGCGGCCGTACTTCTGCTTGATGGGCAGGAGCAGGCGGCGGGCCTTGTCGAGGTTGGCGTTGTCGGGCCAGGAGTTGAGCGGGGCGAAGCGCTGCGCGCCCTGGCCGCCGCCGCCGCGGCCGTCGGCGATCCGGTACGTGCCGGCCGCGTGCCAGCTCATGCGGATGAACAGCGGGCCGTAGTGGCCCCAGTCCGCCGGCCACCAGTCCTGCGAGGTGCGCATGAGCTCGCGGAGGTCCGCCTTGAGGGCGTCGACGTCGAGCGTCGCGACGGCCGCCCGGTAGTCGAAGTCCTCGCCGAGGGGGTCCGAGGAGCGCGCGGGCCGGTTGAGCACCGACAGGTCGACCTGGTTCGGCCACCAGTCGCGGTTGCTGCGGGGCCGGTTCGTGACCTGCACCGTCGGCGAGGAGATCGCCGGGTTCTCGCTCTCGCTCGTGCTCGCCGTGGTCGGCGCGGCCTGCGGGTCGGCCGAGGTGTCGTACGGCTTCGGGCTGTCGACCGGGCTGTCGGAGGGCGACGTGCTCACGGAGTTCCTCTCGTCGGTGTTCGGTGGTCGGTTCTCGGGTGGGACTCGGGCCTCACGCGGAGGCGGCACAGGCGGGGCAGCGGCCCCAGTAGACGACCTCGGCCTCGTCGACGACGAAGCCCCGGTCGTCCGAGGCCGTCAGGCACGGGGCGTGCCCGACGGCGCAGTCCACGTCGGCGACGACGCCGCAGCCGCGGCACACGAGGTGGTGGTGGTTGTCGCCGGTGCGCGCCTCGTACCGCGCGACGGAGCCCGCGGGCTCGATGCGCCGCACGAGGCCGGCGGCGGTGAGCGCCCGCAGGACGTCGTAGACGGCCTGGTGGGAGACGGCGCCGAGCCGCTCGCGCGCGGCCCGGATGACGGCCTCGGTGTCGGCGTGCGGGTGGGCGTGCACGGCGTCGAGCACCGCGAGACGCGGCTGCGTCACGCGCAGCTCGGCGGCGCGGAGCGCGTCCGTCAGCTCCCCCGTCGTCGGCACGTCCCCCACCTTGGTGCGTTCTCTGGAACGAGTCAAGACAAGGTGCCGCTACGGCTGGATGCTGCCGAACACCGCACCCGTCACGAGGTACAGCGCGCCGAGCTGGAGGAGGACCACGGTGAGGACCAGCATCGGCGGCATGCCCCCCGCTCGGCACACCGCACCCAGGGTGCCGGGGAAGGTCCAGCGCACCCGACGGCGCCGCACCAGCACGCTCAGGCCCACGGCTGACACGAGCCCGAAGCCGGCGACACCGAGGAGCCAGGAGCGGAGGAACCACGCGTCGTCCCAGGCCACGACGATCTGCAGCAGCATGAGCACCGGGCCTGCGAGCCACGCGACGATCCCGACGAGCAGCAACCACGCCCGCACGGGACCGACCGGCGACTCCGCGCGCGCCTGCACGAGCGGACCGTAGCCGAGCGGACCGGCCCGACGGGCGGTCGCGAGCCACCGTGCACCGGCCTCAGTGCGCGAGCAGGTCCGCCTCGCAGGCACGGGCCGCCGCGAGCAGCGGCGGCAGCAGCTCGTCGCGGATCTCGTCGAGCGAGCCGCGCTCCAGCGGCGCGGCCACGTTGAGCGCGGCCACGACCTCGCCGCCGCGGCCGTGCAGCGGGGCGGCCATCGACCGCAGGCCGAGCTCGAGCTCCTGGTCGACGACGGCGTAGCCGTCGGCGCGCACCTGGGCGAGCGCGTCGGCGAGCAGGTCGGCGTCGGTGACGGTGTGCTCGGTGAGCGCGTCGAGGCGCACCCGCCGCAGGTAGTCGGTGAGCTCCGCGGGGGGCAGGTGCGCGAGCAGCACGCGCCCCATCGACGTGCAGTACGCCGGCAGCCGCGTGCCGACGTCGATCGCCACCCGCATGATCTTGCGCGCCTGCACGCGCCCGACGTAGACGAGGTCGTCGCCGTCGAGCACCGACACCGACACCGACTCGTGCACCTCGGTGCTCAGCCGCTCCATGTGCGGGCGGGTGACGTCGAGCAGCGGGAGCCCCGACAGGTACGCCCAGCCGAGCTCGAGCACCCGGGGGCGCAGCGAGAAGACGCCGTCCGCGGCGTGCACGTAGCCCAGCTCCACGAGCGTGAGCAGGAAGCGGCGGGCGGCCGCGCGGGTGAGCCCGGTCCGGCGGGCGACGTCGGACAGGGTGAGGCGGGGGTGGTCGGCGTCAAAGGCCTTGATGACGGCGAGACCGCGCTCGAGCGAGCGGACGAAGGTCTCGCTGCTCACGGTCACCTGCCTCGCGTCGAGGGTGGCGCTCGTGCTCACCCGGGAGCGCTCATGGTGCCGCACCCGCCCGCGGCGCCGCGGTCGCCTCGATCGCACGCAGCACCTCGAGCTCGCGGGCGCTCGGGGGCTCCGTCGTGCGGAGGTCCGGGGCGACCCGGAGGTCCCACCCGGTCGCCTCGCGCGCCTGCTCGGGCGTGGCGCCGGGGTGCAGCTCGGTGAGGACGAGCTCGCACGAGGCGGGGTCCGGGCGCAGCACGCCGAAGTCGGTGATGACCTGCGACGGTCCTCGGCCGCGCAGGCCGTGCCGCTCCCGGTGACCGGGGCCGTCGCCGAAGCCGACGGACGTGACGAAGTCGACCCGCTCGACGAAGGTCCGCCGCGACTGCGCGACGACGACGACGACCTCCCCGCACGAGGCGGCGATCTCGGGGGCGCCGCCGGCGCCGGGCAGCCGGACGCGCGGGTCGTCGTAGGAGCCGATGACGGTCGTGTTGATGTTGGCGTACCGGTCGAGCTGCGCCGCGCCGAGGAACCCGACGCCGATCCGGCCGGGCTGCAGCCAGTAGTTGAAGATCTCCGGCACGCTCACGACCGTCGTCGCGGTCTCGGCGAGCACGCCGTCGCCGATCGACAGCGGCAGCCGGTCCGGCTTCGCGCCGATGGTCCCGGACTCGTAGACGAGGACGAGGTCCGGCGCGTGGGTCGCCCGGGCGAGGTTCGCCGCGGTCGACGGGGTGCCGATGCCGACGAAGCACGTCGTGCCGTCCCGCAGCGCCCGGGCGGCGGCGACGGTCATCATCTCCCGCGTCGACCAGGGCTGCCCCGTGCCGGTCACGACGTCACCTCGTCGAGGACGGTCTCGTGCAGCCACCGCTCGAACGCGTCCCGGTCGCGGCTCACCGCGTCCCACGCGCGGTACGCGTCGTTGTCGCGCTCGGTGTACCCGTGGGCGTACGACGGCGCCGACCCGCCCGGGACCTCGACGACCGCGTCGACCACCCACGACGGCAGGACCACACCACCGGGACGCGGCTCGAGGGTGTCGACGACCTCCTCGACCGTGAACAGCACCCGGCGCGAGGCGAGGGCGACCTCCTTGGTGACGCCCGTGATCCCCCACAGCTGCACGTTGCCGTCGCGGTCGGCCTGCTGCGCGTGCAGGACGGCGACGTCGGGGTTGAGCGCCGGCACCGCGGTGAGCTCCTCGCCGGTGAACGGGCAGGTGACGGTGGCGATGGTCGCCGTGTGCGCCGGCAGGTCGGTCCCGCGGTAGCCGCGCAGCACCCCGAACGGCAGGCCGCTCGCCCCGGCCACGTAGCGGTTGGCCATGCCGGCGTGGGAGTGCTCCTCGATCTCCAGCGGCCGTGGCCAGCCGTTCTGCACGGCGTCGCGGAAGCGGTGCAGCGACCCGACGCCCGGGTTGCCGCCCCAGCTGAAGACGAGCCGCGACGCGCACCCGGCGCCGATCATCTGGTCGTAGACGATGTCCGGCGTCATCCGCACGAGCGTGAGGTCGCGCCGGCCCTGCCGGATGACCTCGTGCCCGGCGGCGACGGGGATCAGGTGCGTGAAGCCCTCGACCGCGACGGTGTCCCCGTCGTGGACGAGGTCGGCCACGGCCTCGGCGAGGCCGAGGACGCGCGCCACCTCACACCCCCGAGCCGGTGGACCGGTCGAGCACCCGGCACAGCACGTCTCGCAGCGTCGCGACTGCGTCGTCGACCGGCTGCGCCGCGCGCCACGCGACGTGGTTGTCCGGGCGCACGAGCACGCAGCCGTCCTCGGCGACCTCGCGCAGGCGCGCCCAGTCGTCGTACAGGTCGGTGTAGCGCCGCCCGGGCCCCACCACGGCGGCGTGCACCTCGACGCCGAGCTCGCGCGTGAGCGTCTCCGCCGCGTCCGCCCACGCCTGCCCGCCGATGCCGGTGAAGAGCGTGAAGCGACCGTGCCCGGCGACGTCGTGCGTGGAGACCCGGCGGTAGCCGGACTCCTCGCGGTGCCCGAGCCAGCAGTGCGGCAGGCGCGCACCGGGCCACGTCGTCGGGTGGTAGTAGAGCTCGGGGTCGCGGTCGTAGGCGGGCTCGGCGCTGCCGTCGGGCACGACCGCTCCGCTCGCGTAGCGCTGGTTGAGCTCGACGCCGTGGGCGTTGAACTCGTAGTCCTTGAGCTCGAGCGCCTTCCGCAGCGCCTCGCGCTTGGCGCGCCCCTCGGGGCTGTCGTCGGCGCGGTCGGCGATCCGGGCCGTCATGACCTCGGGGTCGGACGTGTCGGTGAGGCCGAGCGCCTCGAAGATGGGCCCGAACTCCTCGATCGACTTGTTGGCGCGCAGCACGATCTGCTTCGCGACGGGCGCGCGCTCCGGCTCGTAGGTGTCGAGCAGTCCCGGGCCCGCGGTGGCGCGCAGCACGTGGGCGAGCTTCCACGCGAGGTTGTACGCGTCCTGGATCGACGTGTTCGACCCGAGGCCGTTGCTCGGCGGGTGCCGGTGCACGGCGTCGCCCATCGCGAACACGCGACCGCGCCGCAGCTCGGTGGCGTACCACTTATTGTTGCCCCACAGGCTCGTGGCGACGAGCTCGACGTCGACGGTGTCGTCGCCGACGAGGTCGTGGACGACCTTCGTGGCGAACGCCTCGTCGACCACCGGCGGCTCGGCGGTGATGTCGTAGCCCCACACGACGAGCCACTCGTCCCACGGGCGCACGCACCGCACGAGGCCGAGGCCGATGCCCCCGACGTCGCTGCCCGGCTGCAGCACCCAGTAGAGGATGGACGGGCGGTCGGCGACGTAGCGCGACAGGTCCGCCTTGAACACGATGTTCATCGACCCCGCGACGTCCATCTGCCCCTCGGAGGCGAGTCCCAGGTCCTGTACGACCTTCGAGCGCCCGCCGTCGGCGCCGATCACGTACTTCGCACGGATCGGGTACTCGTGGCCCGTCAGCCGGTCGCGGACCTGGACCGTCACGCCCTCGTCGTCGGCCTCCATCGACACGTACTCGGTGTCGAAGCGCACGTGCGCGCCGCGCTCGGCGGCGTTGCGCACGAGGATCGGCTCCATGAGGTTCTGCGGGATGTCGCAGATGCTCGACGGGCTCGCGAGCGTGTAGTCGGCCTGCCGGCGCGGGTGCGTGCCCCACGTGCGGACGCGGCCGAGCTCGTCGCCGGCGAGGCTCGTGCAGAACACCGTGTCGCCCATGAGGTGCTGCGGCACCGCGAGCGGCGTCACCTGGTCCTCCACGCCGAGGTCGCGGAGGATCTCCATCGTCCGCTGGTTCGTGATGTGCGCGCGGGGGGAGTTCGCGGTCCACCGGTACTTCGTGATGACGGTGTGCTCGACCCCGTACGTGGCGAGGGCGAGGGAGCACGCGCTGCCGGCGGGCCCGGTGCCGATGACGAGGACGTCGGTCTCCAGCATGGTCATCCGTTACCTCCACTGGTCGCGGCCGCGCCCGGGGACGGCGCGAGGACGATGTCGAAGCGGGTGCGGACCCACGGGCCCTCGACGCGCCGCCCCGCGGGCGCGTCGCCCGCCGGCTGCTCGACGAAGTCGAGGACGAGGGAGTCCTTGACGCCGAAGACGGCGTCGGTGGCGAGGTAGGGGTCGCCCGCGACGAAGACGTGCGTGACGAGGGTGCGCAGCCCGTCGCCGCTCACCATGAAGTGGATGTGCGCGGGCCGGTACGGCGAGCGGCTCGCGGCGGCGAGCAGGTCGCCCACCGGGCCGTCGTGCGGGATGGGGTAGCTCGCGGGCAGCACCGACCAGAAGCCGTACGTGCCGTCCACGGCGGAGAACAGGTGCCCGCGGCCCTGCGTGGGCGGGCGCCCGCCGTCGGCGGCGGGCTCGCGCTGCACGTCGTAGAACCCGTCCTCGTCGGCCTCCCACACCTCGATGCGGGCGCCCGCGACGGGCGCGCCGGAGGTGTCGGTGACGGTGCCCTCGACCCAGCACGGCACGCCCTTCGCACCGAAGGCGACGTCGCCGCCGACGGGCACCTCGGGCGCGCCGTCGACGAAGAAGGGACCGAAGACGGTGGCGTCGGTCGGACGCCGGTCCCCCGGCACCTCGGCGCCGACGGGGTTGTTGACCGCGATGGTCTGCATGGACACGCCGAGCACGTCGGACAGGAGGATGAACTCCTGCCGGGTGCCGGTCGTGATGTCGCCGCAGCGGCGGAGGAACTCGATGGCGTGCGCCCACTCGGCCTCGGTGAGCCGGGTCTCGCGGACGAAGGCGTGCAGGTGCTCGACGAGGCCCGTCATGACCTCGCGGTAGCGCGCGCTGCCGGCGGTCGCGAAGCTCGCGACGGTCCGGTCGGTGACGTCGCGCTCGACGGCCCGCTGGGCGGGGTCGACGGTGGGGTCGACGGTGGGGTCGACGGTGGGGTCGACGGTCATCCGGCGCCTCCGGTCGGCGGGGTTCCCGGCCGCCCGGCCCACGCGGCGCGCACGAGCGCGGCCACGTCGGCGCGGGCGACCGGTCGGGGGTTGGGGATGCGGCGGTCGGCGACGACGTCCGCGACGAGCGCGGCGGCCTCGGCGACGTCGGCCTCGGCGAGCCCGATGTCCCGGAGCCCGGCCGGGACGCCGAGGTCGTCCTCGAGCCCGGCGAGCGCCGCGGCCGCGTCGGGCGAGGACCCGCCGGGGTCCAGGGCGGCGCGCAGCCGCTCCGCGCGGGCCCCGAGGGCGGGCAGCTGGAAGGCCAGCACGTGCGGCAGCACGACGGCGTGCAGCTCGGCGTGCGGCAGGTCGTAGGCCCCGCCGAGCACGTGGCACGTCTTGTGGTGCAGCCCGGACCCGGCCTGCGCGAAGGCGCTGCCGGACAGCCACGCCCCGAGCAGCACGTCGGAGCGGGCGGCGAGGTCGGCGCCGTCGGCGAGCACCCCGGGCAGGCCGCGGCGCAGTGCGGCGACCCCCTCGTAGGCGACGAGGTCGGTGACGGGGTTGGCACCGGGCGCCCAGACCGCCTCGACGCAGTGCGCCATCGCGTTGAGCGCGCTCGCCGCGGACAGCGCCGGCGGCAGCCCGACGGTGAGCTCCGGGTCGTAGACGACGGTCCGCGGCGCGACGGCGTCGTCCACGCCCGTCGTCTTGCGGCCGGCGTCGGTGAGGCCCCACACGTTCGTCATCTCCGAGCCGGCGTACGTCGTGGGCACGGCGAGGACGGGCAGGCGCTCCGTGAGCGCGACGGCCTTCGCGGTGCCGGTGGTGGACCCGCCGCCCACGCTCAGCACGAGGTCGGCACGGTGCTCGCGCGCGGCGGCACGGGCGGCCTCCGCGCACTCGACCGGCACGTGCCGGCGCACGTCGTCGGCCGTGGCGACCACCCGGTCCCCCAGCGGCCCCGCGAGCCCGCGGGCGAGGTCGAGCTCCGCCTGCCCCGCGACGAGGAGCACGCGGGTGGCCCCGAGCCGGTCGACCTCGGCGGCGAGGTCGGCGCGGGCCGCGCCGACGCCGAACACCACGCGCTGCCCGAGCGCGGTGTGCGTGAAGGATGCGCTCACCGGGCCCCCCTCCCGTGCACCAGCCGGTACGAGACCGGGAACAACCCGTACCTGCGGTGGGGGTCGACGAGACCCCACAGCCCGCGCGGGGCGAACAGCACGACGACGACGGCGACGACACCGAGCACGACGAGGTACCACGTGCCGAGGTCACCGAGGGCCTGCTGCAGCGCGAAGAAGACGACGGCGCCGAGGAGCGGCCCCTCGAGGGTGCCGACCCCGCCGATCACGACCATGAAGACCATGAACGCAGTCCACTGCACGCTGAAGACGCTGTCGGGCTGCACGCGCAGGTTCGACAGCGCGAGCAGCGCCCCGGCTGCACCGGCCCCCGCGGCGGAGGCGACGAAGACGAGCCGCTTGACCCGGGTCACGTCGACGCCGTTGCTCGCGGCGGCGCGCGCGTCGTCGCGCACGGCCGTCAGCGCGATGCCGGTCCGCGAGGCGACGAGCCACACCGTGCCGGCCACCACGACGACCGCGACGAGCAGCGCCGTCCAGTACGTGAAGGCGATCCGCAGGCCGGCGTCGGTGCCCGCGAGCGAGCGCAGCGACGTGCCCGAGCCGGCACCGACCTGCGGCACCTGCACGACGACGAGCCGGACGACCTCGGCGACGACCCACGTGCCGATCGCGAAGTAGCCGCCGACGAGGCGGAATGCGAGCAGGCTGACGGGGATGCTGAGCAGCGCGGCGAGCAGCGCGGCCAGCGGCACCGCGAGGAACGGGTCGACCCCGGCGAGGTCGCTGAGCACGACGAGGCCGTACGCGCCGAGGCCGATGTAGGCCTGCTGCCCGACCGACACCATGCCGCCGTAGCCGGCGAGCAGGTTCCACGTCACCGCGAGCACGACGTAGACGAGGAAGAGCGTGAGCGTGCTCTGCGTGGCTGGGCTCGTGAGGTACGGGAGCGCGGCGAGGACGACCGCGCCCGCGCCGAGCACCGTGGTGCCGACGGTCGACGCGCGGCTGCCCCGCGCCACCCGCGCAGGCCCCGCGGGCGGTGCCGCGGTCGCCTCGCCCGCCGCCGGCTCGGGCCGGTCCCGCTGCTCGACGCTCATGCCGCGGCCACCTTCGGCAGCAGGCCCTGCGGCCGCAGGGCGAGGACGAGGAGGAACACGAGGTGCCCGGCGAGGACCTGCTGGGCGGGGTCGACCCACGCCCCGACCGTCTGCGCCACGCCCAGGACGACGCCGCCGAGCAGGGTGCCCCACACGTTGCCGAGCCCGCCGATGATGACGGCCTCGAAGGCGAAGATCAGCAGGAGCGGTCCGCTGAGCGGGCTGAAGCTCGTCTGGATGCCGTTGACGACGCCGGCCAGCGCGACCGTCGCGAACGCGATGGCCGCCGCGACGCCGTACACGTGCCCCGCGTCGACGCCCATGAGCCGCACCGCCTGCGGGTCGTCGCTCGTCGCCCGGATGATCCGGCCCGTGCGCGTGCGGGCGAGGAACAGCGACAGCCCGGCCAGGAGCACGACGGCGAGCACGAAGACCGCGAGCGGGACGTAGCCCACCGACACCCCGCCGACGCCGAAGCTCGCCGCCGTGAGCGCGCCGAGGCCGAGCCGCTGCTGGTCGGCGGTGAACAGCGACAGCAGGAGGTTCTGCAGGACGATCGCGAGCCCGAACGTCACGAGCAGGCTCGGCAGCGGGCTCGGCCCGACCGTCCGCACGAGCACGAGGCGCTGGGTGGCGTAGCCGAGCAGCGCCGCGACCGGCACCACGACGAGCAGCGACAGCAGCGGGTGCACCCCCAGCGCCGTGCCGAGCACGAGGGAGCCGAAGGCCCCGAGGACGGCGATGTCGCCGTGGGCGAGGTTGACCAGCCGCATCACCCCGAACACGATCGACAGGCCGGTCGCGAACAGCGCGTACAGACCGCCGAGCAGCAGGCCCTGCACGACCGCGTTGAGCAGCGTCATGCCGGCACCACCCCGAAGTACGCCGCCGACACCTGCGCCATCGAGACCTCGCCGCTGCGGGCCGTCAGCGAGGTGCGTCCCTCGAGCAGGCAGTGGACGGAGTCGGCGACGGCGAGCGCCTGCCGCACGTCCTGCTCGACGACGAGCACGGTCGTGCCGCGCGCGGTGATGGTCGGCAGCGCCGCGTACAGCTGGCCGACGACGACGGGGGCGAGCCCGAGGGACACCTCGTCGAGCAGGAGCAGGCGCGGGTTGCTCATGAGCGCCCGGCCGATGGCGGTGGCCTGCTGCTCACCGCCGGACATCTGCCCGGCGCGCCGGGCGCGTCGCTCCGCGACGAGCGGGAACAGCTCGTACACCGCCGCCAGGTCCCACGGTCCCGGCCGCCGGCTGCTCGCGCCGACGAGGAGGTTCTCCTCCACGGTGAGGCTGCCGAACAGGCGCCGGCCCTCGGGGACCATGGCGATGCCGGCGCGCACGCGGCGGTGCGCCCGCACCCGGGTGACGTCCCCGCCGTCGAAGCGGACGTGGCCGGCGCTCGGGCGGAGCAGGCCGGTGACGGCGCTCAGCAGCGTCGACTTGCCGGCCCCGTTCGCGCCGATGACGGCGAGCACCTCGCCCTCGGCGACGGCCAGGCTCACCCCGCGGACGGCGACCAGGTCCCCGTGGCGGACCTCGAGGTCCTCGACCTCCAGGAGCGCGCTCACGACGCCCGTCCCGCCGCTGCGCCGGCGGGCCCGGCGCCCGGGCCGTCGGGGGCGCTGCCGAGGTAGACGCGGCGCACCTCGTCGCTCGTCATGACCTCGTGCGGGTCGCCCTCGGCGAGCACCTCGCCGTACGTGAGGCAGAGCAGCCGGTCGGCGACCGCGAGCAGGGCGTGCACCACGTGCTCGATCCACACGATCGCGACTCCGCTGCGGCGCAGGCCGTCGACGGTCGCGACGAGCTCGGGCGTCTCCTGCTCCGTGAGCCCGCCCGCGATCTCGTCGAGGAGCACGAGCCGGGGCCTCGTGGCGAGGGCACGGGCGAGCTCCAGGCGCTTGCGGTCCAGCAGCGGCAGCGCTCCCGCGGGGGTGTCGGCACGGTCGAGCAGGTGGGTGCGCTCCAGCACGTCCACCGCCGTCTCGCGCGCCTCCCGCCGGTGCATCCCCCCGCCGAAGGTCGCCGCCACGAGCAGGTTCTCCAGCACGCTCATCTGGCCGAACGGGCGCGGCACCTGGTAGCTGCGGCCGATGCCGGCACGGCAGCGGGCGTGGGCCGGCACGGCGGTGACGTCGCGGCCGTCGAGGCGGACGGTGCCGGACTGCGGGCGCACCACACCGGTGAGGACGTCGAGCAGCGTCGACTTGCCGGCGCCGTTGGGGCCGACGACCCCGAGGGCCTCGCCGGGCTGCACGCGCACGTCGACGCCGTCGAGCACCTGCAGGCGCCCGTAGGCCACCCGGAGACCGGTCGCCTCCAGCAGCGGGGTGCTCACGCCAGGGCCTCCACCTCGCCGGCGGTCGGGATCTCGGGCGCCTGGGCGTTGGAGACGATGACGAGCTCGGGCTCGCCCGAGCCGGTGCGCCACTGCCCGCCCACGAGCTTCGTCTTCGCCACGTTCGGCACGGGGCCGGCCGTCCAGTCCACGGTCCCGACGACGGTGTCGACCTGCAGGCCGGCGAGCGCGTCGACCAGACCCTGCCGGTCGTCGGGGCCGCTGGTCTCGGCGAAGGCGGCCGCGGCGACCTCGAACAACGCGTGCACGAAGCCGATGGGCTGCGTCCACGGCTGGCCCGTCGCCTCGGTCCACGCCTCGGCGAGCTCGGCGGCGGACTGCCCGGTGAGGCTGCTGGTGTAGGGGTGCGACGGGCTCCACCACACCTCGGTCGACAGGTTGTTGCCGCGCTCGCCGACGGCGGCGATGGAGCTGGGGAACAGCAGGGCCTTGCCGACCGTCGCCATCCTCGGGCGGAAGTCCTGCTGGCCGGCCTGGTCCCAGAACGTCGTGAAGTCCGGCGGGATGGGGACGCCGATGAGGATCTCGGCGCCCGCCTCCTTGAAAGCGCTGATCTGCGCGGTGAAGTCCTGCGTGCCGTTGGCGTAGAAGCCGGGGTCGACGATCGTGTAGCCGGCCTCCTGCGCCGGCGGCGGGAACCCGAGCTCGGGGTCGCCCCACGCGTTGCCGTCGGGGTCGTTCGGCCACAGCGCGCCGATGGTCCTGTTGGTCTCGACCGAGCCCCACAGGTCGGTGAAGACGGCGATGACGTCCTCGAGGCCCCAGAAGAAGTGGTACGTCCAGCGGAAGGGGTTCTCCGGGTCGCCGCCGCGGCCGAGGAACCACGGCTGCCACGGGGCGAGGCTCGACAGGCACGGCACCCCGTTCGCCTCGCACTGGTCGGCGACCGGGTTCGTCGTGTCCGGCGTGGAGCCGACGAGGACGAGGTCGACCTGGTCGTCGAGGATGAGCTCGGAGGCGGCGTCGGCGGCGTTGGTCGAGTCCGACTGGGTGTCCTTGACGATGATCTCGACGTCGCTGCGCCCGGCGCCGGTCTGCAGGCCGTTCTCCGCGAAGTACTGCGTGACCTGGTCGACGACGAAGCTGTCGGCCTCGCCGAAGGGCGCCAGCGCCCCGGTCTGCGGCGTCACGTAGCCGATGCGGATCGTGCGGGCGCTGCCACCCGTCGAGGCCCCGGGGCTGACCGCGGGAGCCGAGCCGGCGGCCGGCGCGGCAGCGCCGTCACCCGTGCGGAGCTGGTCGGCGCACCCGGCGAGGCCGAGGGCGGCCGCGGCGGCGGTGCCCTGCAGCACGGACCGACGGGCGGGACGGGAGCTGCTGGGGGTCTCACGCATGGTTGCCTCCATTGGCAACGGTTCGCTGAGCGAACGACTGTGCGGCTGCAGAACAGGGTGCGCGCGAGTCCTTCACATGTCAACAGGTGCGCGCCAGGTCCTGACGGTGCACCGGCGAGGTCCGACGCCGCACGGCGAGGTCCGACGGCGCCCGGTCCGGTCCTGGCCGCGTCCGGTGGTCACACCGTCCGGATCACGGCCCCTCGGTCCGGTCGTGGCCGCGTCCGGTGGTCACACCGTCCGGATCACGGCCCCTCAGTCCCGTCGTGGCCGCGTCGGTGGTCGTACCGTCCGGATCACGGCCCCTCAGTCCGGTCGTCGCCGCGCCCGGTGGTCACACCGTCCGGATCACGGCTCGCCGGTCCGGTCATGGCCGCGCCCGGTGGTCACACCGTCCGGATCACGGCTCGCCGGTCCGGTCATGGCCGCGCCCGGTGGTCACACCGTCCGGATCACGGCTCGCCGGTCCGGTCATGGCCGCGCCCGGTGGTCACACCGTCCGGATCACGGCTCGCCGGTCCGGTCATGGCCGCGCCCGGTGGTCACACCGTCCGGATCACGGCTCGCAGGTCCGGCCGTGGCCGCGCCCGGTGGTCACACCGTCCGGATCACGGCCCCTCGGTCCCGTCGTGGCCGCGTCCGGTGGTCACACCGTACGGATTACGGCTCACGCGCCCACCCGGGCCCATGCCTCGCGCCCTCGAGCAGCCGGCTCGCCTGGCGGCTCCCGCGCCCTCCCACAGCTCCCCGGCCATGGCCTGCCGACCATTAGTTGGTCGCGGCAACTGGGTGATGTCGCTCACCGTGACCCAGGTCTCACCTGCGGGTTCTCACCCTTCGGACGGTCTTAGCCTCGCTCCACGCCAGCGCGGCCCGGGGGCAGGGACGGGGCGCGGACGGTGCCGGCCGCGGCACCGCCTCCCGGGCGGACGAGCAGGAGGAGACGCATGAGCATCACGGCCGACCGACCCGGCACCATCGGCGACACCCCCGGGCGCCGGGGCGCCCCACGCCCGTCCGCCAGCCCCAGATGGACCACGCACGCCGGCCTGCAGCGGTGGTTGGAGGAGGTCGTCGCCCTCACCACGCCCGACCGGGTGCACGTGTGCGACGGCTCGGACGCCGAGTGGGCGCGCCTTACCGACGAGATGGTGGCCACGGGCACCCTCGTGCGCCTCGACGCCGCCCCCAACAGCTTCCTCGCCCGGTCCGACCCCGACGACGTCGCCCGCGTCGAGGACCGGACGTTCATCTGCAGCCGCGACCCGCGCGACGCCGGCCCGACGAACAACTGGCTCGACCCGGCGGAGATGAAGGCGGTCCTCACCGGTCTGTTCGACGGGTCGATGCGCGGCCGCACCCTCTACGTCGTGCCGTTCGTCATGGGTCGGCCGGACGCCGAGCACCCCATGTTCGGCGTCGAGCTCACCGACTCGCCCTACGTCGTCGCCTCGATGCGGATCATGACGCGGATGGGCGCCGCGGTGCTGCGCGAGCTCGAGCGCACGCAGGCCGACTTCGTGCCCTGCCTGCACTCCGTCGGCATGCCGCTCGCCGACGGGCAGGCCGACGTGCCGTGGCCGAGCAACGAGACGAAGTACATCGTGCAGTTCCCCGAGGAGCGGGCGATCTGGTCGTACGGCTCCGGCTACGGCGGCAACGCGCTGCTCGGCAAGAAGTGCTACGCGCTGCGCATCGCGTCGGTCATGGCGCGCGACGAGGGCTGGCTCGCCGAGCACATGCTCATCCTCAAGCTGACGTCGCCGCAGCGGGAGGTCCACTACGTCGCGGCCGCGTTCCCGTCGGCGTGCGGCAAGACGAACCTCGCGATGCTCGAGCCCACGATCCCCGGCTGGACGGTCGAGACCCTCGGCGACGACATCGCGTGGCTCCGCTTCGGCGAGGACGGCCGGCTGTGGGCCTCGAACCCCGAGTTCGGGCTGTTCGGCGTCGCGCCCGGCACCGGCTGGCACACCAACCCCAACGCCATGCGCACGATCGCCGAGGGCAACTCGCTGTTCACCAACGTCGCGCTCACCGACGACGGCGGCGTGTGGTGGGAGGGCATGACCGAGGAGCCGCCCGGGCACCTCGTCGACTGGCGCGGCGAGGACTGGACGCCCGGGTCCGGGCGGCCCTCGTCGCACCCCAACAGCCGCTTCTGCACCCCGATCACCCAGTGCCCGGTGCTCGCCCCGGAGTACGACGACCCGC
This sequence comes from Aquipuribacter sp. SD81, assembly GCF_037153975.1. Taxonomy (NCBI): domain Bacteria; kingdom Bacillati; phylum Actinomycetota; class Actinomycetes; order Micrococcales; family Intrasporangiaceae; genus Aquipuribacter; species Aquipuribacter sp. SD81. The sequence goes on along the minus strand of NZ_JBBAYJ010000008.1, from coordinate 65,038 downwards.
GCGGGGTGCCCATCTCCGCGGTCCTGTTCGGCGGGCGCCGGCGCACGACCGTCCCGCTCGTCACGGAGGCGCGCGACTGGGCGCACGGGGTCTTCATGGGCGCGACGCTGTCGAGCGAGACCACGGCCGCGGCCACCGGGCGCACGGGCGTCGTCCGCCGGGACCCGATGGCGATGCTGCCGTTCATCGGCTACGACGCGGGCGACTACTTCGCCCACTGGCTCGAGGTGGGCAAGCAGGCCGACGCCGCGCGCCTGCCCCGGGTGTTCTACGTCAACTGGTTCCGCCGCGAGGGCACCGACGGCGACGGCGCCTTCCTGTGGCCCGGGTTCGGGGAGAACATCCGCGTCCTCAAGTGGGTCGTCGACCGCCTCGAGGGGCGCGCCGCCGCCAAGGACACGCCCATCGGCCGCGTCCCGGTGTACGGCGGCATCGACACCACCGGCCTCGACGTCGACGAGGAGCGGATGGCCGCCGCGCTGCGCGTCGACCGCGACGAGTGGGCGCGGGAGCTGCCGCACATCCGACGGTGGTTCGACACCTTCGGCGACACCCTGCCGTCGGTCCTGCGCGACGAGCTCGAGACGCTGCGCACGCGCCTGACCGGCTGAGGTCGACCGCCGCTCCGAGGGTGTTGACCGCCGTGCGGCACGGGAGGACGCTTGACCTCCCGTGCCGTACGAGGGGCCTCACCGAGGAGGTCCACGATGTTCGGTCGCATGCTCTGCCGGGTCCGGCTGCACCACTGGCGGCGCACCCCTGCCCGGGACGGGAACGGGGTGTACCTGGTCTGCCGGCGCTGCGCGCGCGAGGCGGACTACAGCGGCACCCTCTACGTCGGCGAGCGGTGGTAGCCGTGGGACGCCTGCTCTGCCTTCTCGGGTTCCACCACGAGGTGAGACGGCGGAGCCCGGGTGGCGACGGCTTCTACGGCCACTGCACCCGGTGCGGCAGGGACCGCGACATCCGCGCGAAGGTCGTCCACTAGGGCCGGAGGCCGCCGTGGCAGCATCGCCGGGTGCGCAGGTCCCGGGGGTGGCTGTGGTGGGTGCTCGGCGTCGTCGTCGTGCTCGGGGTGGGCGGTGTCGCGGCGTACGCGACGGTCGTCGTGCCGCGCGAGCGCGAGGCCGCCGCCGACGCGGCGGCGCGGCAGGCGCTCGCCGACGTCGTGGAGCGCTGGGGCGCTCGGGACCTCGGCGCGTTCCCCGCCGACGTGCCCTACGCCGCCATCACCGACGGGCTGTCCGGCCTCGCGCCCGCCGACCTCGTCGGTGAGCCCGTCCCGGGCGAGGGCGACGCCGAGCTCACGCCGGTGTGGCCCCGGAGCGTCGCCCTCGGCCCGGTGGAGCGCGACGGCGACACGGCCACCGGGGTGCTGACCGTGACGTGGCCCTTGGGCCCCGACGGCTGGACCTACGACGTCTCCGTCGAGGCCGCCCGCGCCACCGAGGACGCGCGAGGCGGGCTGCTCGGGACCTTCGACACCGACGGCGGCACCTGGGAGGCCGAGGTGACGACCCGGACGGTGCACCCCGACCTCGCCGACGGCGGCCTGCTCGACGCCCAGCGGGAGGTCGCCGAGCGCGGCGACGTGCTCGGCCGCGACGGCGAGCCGGTCGTCGAGCCGCGGAACGTCGTGGAGATCGGCGTGCAGCCGTCGCGCGTCGAGGACCTAGACGGGCTGACCAGCACCTTTGCGAGGGTGCTCGACATCGACGGCGCCGGTCTCGCCGAGCGCGTGCGGGCGGCCGGACCGGACGAGTTCGTGCCCGTCATCACGCTCCGCCGCGAGGACTACGAGCCGGTGCGGGACGTCGTGCGCGCCCAGACCGGGGTCGTCTTCCGCGAGGGGCAGCAGCCGCTCGCCCCGACGCGGGCCTTCGCCCGCGCCACGCTCGGACGGGTGGGACCGGCCACGGCCGAGCTCGTCGAGGCCTCCGGCGGACGCATCCGGCCCGGCGACACCACGGGTCTGTCCGGGCTGCTGCGGCAGTACGACGAGCGCCTGGCCGGTTCGGCGGGCTTCACGGTCGTGGCCGTGTCCGGGGAGCAGACCACCGGCCTGTTCACCGTCGAGCCGACCGCGGGCGAGGACGTGACCCTCGGGCTCGACGAGGACGTGCAGGTCGCGGCCGACCAGGCCGCCGCGAGCGCCGCCGAGGGCAACGGCAACGTCGCGGTCGTCGCGATCGACGTCCCGACCGGCGACGTCGTCGCGGTCGCCAACACCCCCGTGACCGGCACCGACCGCGCCCTCACCGGCACCTACCCGCCGGGCTCGACGTTCAAGACCGTCAGCACGCTCGCGTTCCTGCGCGCCGGACTGGACCCCGCGCAGACGGTCCCCTGCCCCCGGACGGCGACCGTCGACGGCCGGGCGTTCGGCAACGTCGAAGACTCCGAGCTCGGCGACGTGCCGTTCTCGACGGACTTCGCCCGCTCGTGCAACACCGCGTTCGTCGGTCTCGCGCAGGACCTCGAGGCCGGCGCGCTCACCGAGGCGGCGGACGCGTTCGGCATCGGCGGGACGTGGGACGTGGGGGTGCCGACCGCCACGGGCTCGGTCCCCGTCGCCGACAGCGACGTCGAGAGGGCGGCGGCGAGCATCGGGCAGGGCCGTGTCCTCGCGAGCCCGCTCGTCATGGCGCAGGTCGCCGCGACGGTCGCGGGCGGCGAGTGGCGCCAGCCGCGGCTCGTCCTCGACCCCGCCCCGGCAGCGGCCGAGGTGGCGCAGGCGGAGCCCGAGCGGCTCGCGACGGTCCGGGACCTCATGCGCGCCGTCGTGACGGACGGCAGCGCCTCGGCGCTCGCCGACGTGCCCGGTGAGCCGGTCCACGCCAAGACCGGCACGGCGGAGTACGGCACCGAGCAGCCGCCGCGCACCCACGCGTGGGTGGTCGGCTTCCAGGGCGACCTCGCCTTCGCGGTCCTCGTGGAGGACGGCGGCAGCGGGTCGCGGGTCGCCGTCCCCGTCGCCGAGACCTTCCTGCGGCTGCTGCAGTGAGCGGCGGGACCGGGGACACCGCGCTGCCGGCGGGCGAGCGCGTGCGACGGGCGGCCGTCCGGCTCGCCGCGCTCGCGCAGGACGGGCTCACGTTCGCCGGCAACGACTACGAGACCGAGCGGTACACCGCGATCTCCGGTCTCGCCGTCGAGCTGCTCGCCGCCGTCTCGGGCCGGGACGGGACGGAGCTGGCCGTCGAGCTGGGCCGCGACAGCGGCTACGCGACCCCCAAGGTCGACGTGCGCGGCGCGTGCTTCGACGAGCGCGAGCGGGTGCTCCTCATGCGCGAGCGCGTCGACGGCCTGTGGTCGCTGCCCGGCGGCTGGGCCGACCCGGGGGACACGCCGACCGGTGCGGTCGTCCGCGAGGTCCGCGAGGAGGCCGGCGCCGACGTCGTCGTCACGAAGCTCGTCGGCTGCTGGGACCGGGACGCGCGCGGGCACGTGCCGCCGCTGCCCGTCGCGGTCGTCAAGCTGTTCTTCCTGTGCGAGGTACGCGCGCTCGGCGAGCCCGACGCCCTGGAGACGCTCGAGACCGGATGGTTCGACCTCGACGGGCTGCCCCCGCTGTCGCTCGGCCGCGTCGACGAGCACGAGCTGCGCCGCTGCCTCGCGCACCACCGTGACCCGTCGCTGCCCACCGAGCTGGACTGAGGGCCCCGACGCACGTCGACACGACCGCCGACACACATGCCACGTACGTCGACACGACTGTCGACACAGGCCACGCACGTCGACAGGACTGTCGACAGACGCGGCGTACGTCGACACGACTGTCGACACACGCGGCGTACGTCGACACGACTGTCGACAGACGCGGCGTACGTCGACACGACTGTCGACACACGCGGCGTACGTCGACAGGAAGGCAGACCCCGGCGGCGGACCGCGCCACGGATAGTTGGACCGACGTGCTGAAATGCCCCCATGCGATGGAGCACCCGACGGGCCACGGCCGCGGCGCTCGCGGCGGTGGCCGCGGCGCTCGGTCTCGCGGCCACGGCGGCGCCGGCCGCCGCGCACGGCAGCCTCGTCATGGAGGAGTCGACCCCCGTCGAGGGCGCGCGGCTCTCGGAGCCGGTCGAGTCGGTGCGGCTCGTGTTCACCGAGGCGCCGGTCCCCGTCGCCCACGTGACCGTGACCGCCCCGGACGGCACCCGCGTCGACGGCGTGTGGTCCAACGGCCAACCGTTCCCGCTCGACACGCCGGTGCAGGAGTTCAACCTCGTCGACGACACGTGGGAGCCCGTGTACTACAGCACCGGCTTCCCGGTCGACGTGCCGGTCGCGCACTGGCCGGAGGCCGGCGACTACACCGTCGACTACACGACGGTCGCCTCCGACGGCGACGTCGTCGAGGGCACGTACGCCTTCTCCTACACCGGCGAGCCCACCGCCGCCCCCGACGGCTGGGAGCCGCGCACCGAGGGGCCCGACCCCACCCTGGAGGCGCTGGTCGCGCAGGCGGAGGCCCCCGCCGAGCTGGGGCCGGGCGGCAGCCGCGACACCGGCGAGGTCCTCGCCGAGGGGACCGCCGCCGAGCAGCCGACGGCCGCGGTCGACACGGACGCCGTCGAGGGGGCCTCGGCCTCGCCCGGTACGTCACCGGCGGTCTACGTCGTCGTGGGCGTGCTCGTCCTCGCCGCACTCGCCTCCGTGGTCGCGGTGTCCCGGCGCGGTCGCGCCCGGCCCGCCGCCGTCGCGACCGGCGCGACGGGGGCGCCGCCCCGGCCCCCGGTGAGGAGGCCGAAGCCGAGGCCCAAGGCGCGCAAGAAGCGCCGCTGATGCTCGCGCGGCTCGGCGGCGTCCTCGGCGACGTCCTCGGCGACGTCCTCGCCCACGGCGTCGGGTCCCGGCAGGACCTGCCCCTGCCGTTCCTGCACGTCGTCGTCGGCGCGGCCGCCGCGATCGCCGTGTCCTTCGTCGTGCTCGGCCTCGCGTGGCGCACGCCGCAGCTGCTCGTGCAGGGCGCGGGCACCCCACTGCCGCGCCCCGTCGCCCGGGTCCTGGACTCCCCCGCACTGCGCTGGGTGCTGCGCGCCGCGGTGCTCGCGGTCACGCTGCTGTTCGCGCTCGCGCTCGTGCTCGGACCCGACGACGTCGACAACCCGGCGCCCGGCATGTTCTACGTGTGGCTGTGGGCCGGCCTCGTGCCCGCCTCGCTCCTGCTCGGGCCGGTGTGGCGGGTGGTGAGCCCGTTGCGGACCGTGCACGCGGGCCTCGCGACGGTGCTGCGCGTCGACCGCGAGCACGGCCTGCTCGAGCTGCCGGCACGGCTCGGCTGGTGGCCGGGCGCGGCGGGCCTCGCCGCGTTCGTCTGGCTGGAGCTCGCGGCGCCCGGCCGCGCCACCCAGCCGGTGCTGCAGGCGTGGGTGGGGGCCTACGTCGCGGTGCACCTGGTCGCCGGGGTCCTCTTCGGCGCCCGCTGGTACACCCGCGGTGAGGGCTTCGAGGCCGTCAGCGACGTCGTCGGCCGGCTGTCGCCGCTCGGCCGGCGGGAGGACGGCGTCCTCGTGCTGCGCACCCCCCTCGACGGTGCGGCGTCGCTGCGCCCCGCGCCGGGCCTCGTCGCGCTGCTGTGCCTCCTGCTCGGCTCCACGATGTTCGACTCGCTCACCTCCGCGACCCGCTACGTGAGGGTGGCGCAGAGCTCCGGGCTGCCGCGCGTGGTGGTCGACACCGTCGTGCTCGCGGGAGTCGTCGGGCTCGTCGTGCTCGCCTACGTCGTCGCCACCCGCGCCGCGGCGGGCGGCGACCGCGGGCTGCGGGACGTGCTGCCCGGCGAGCTCGCGCACTCCCTCGTGCCGATCGCGGTGGGGTACCTCGTCGCGCACTACTACTCGCTGCTCGTCCTCGAGGGACAGCGCACGCTCGCCCTCGCCTCCGACCCCCTGGGGACCGGGGCCGACTGGTTCGGCACCGCGGACCTCTCGGTGAGCGCCGCCCTCACCGACCCGGCCGGCGTCGCGCTGCTGCAGGTCGTCGCGATCGTCTTCGGTCACGTGCTCGGCACGGTCCTCGCGCACGACCGCGCCCTCGCGCTGCTGCCGCGCGGCAGGGCCGTCGCCGGGCAGGTCCCGCTGCTGCTGCTCATGGTCGCCTACACCGTCGCGGGATTGGTGCTCCTGTTCGCCGGGTGAGGCCCACCGACCGGTCCGCCCCGCGGCAGGCGACGCCCGCGCGGCTAGGGTGCAGGACGCGACGGGGCGGCAGGGACGCACGCCCCCCGGCTCGAGGGAGAGGCGTGACGGGCAGCGGCAGGACGGGCGGGACGGCACCGGTCGCGGTGACCGGGGACCGGTCCCCGGACGCGCGCAGGGCCGCGCGGCCGCCGGTCCGTGGCCTCGTCCCGGGCCTCGTGGGCGGCGCCGCGCTCGCGGTCCTCCTGCTCGTCGGGTGGCTCACCGACCCGGGTGAGGTGTCGGTCCTCGACGACGCGGGGCCGCTCACCCGCGCCCTGCTGCCGGTGGCCCGGCTGGCCGGCGAGCTCGCCGCCGTCGCCGTCGTCGCGGGGCTGCTCACGTGCGTGCTCGCGCCCGCAGGGGCGCTGCGCTCCTCACCGGCACGCGGCGTGCCGGGCTGGGCGGCGGGGTGGGCGGCCGTCTCGGTCGCCTCGGCGCTCCTCGGCGCCTCCGACATCTCCAACCAGCCGGTCCCCGCCGTCCTCGGCAGCGGCCAGGTGCTGGACTACCTCGTCATCATCCCGCAGGCCCGCACCCACGCGGTGACGGCCGGGCTCGCGCTCGCGCTCGCCGCCACCACCGCCGTCCTGCTGCGCCGCGACGGCCGGGTCGGCCCGCGGACGGCCCTCGTGCTCCTCGTGCCGACGGGTGTGGCCGTCGCCTACCCGCTGCTCACCGGGCACTCCGCGTCCGCCGCGAACCACCAGCTCGCGCTCACGAGCCTCGTCGTCCACGTGCTCGCGGCCCTCGCGTGGGTGGGGGGCCTGGCGGGCGTCACCGTGCACCTGCGGTCCTCGCCCGACGCGCTCGTGCCGGCCGTCGCCCGCTTCGACGGGCTCGCGCTCACGGCCTTCGTCGTGGTCGCCGCCTCCGGCCTGCTCAACGCGTGGGTCCGCATCCCCGACCCCGCCGCGTGGGTGTCGTCCGCGTACGGCGTCCTGCTGCTCGGGAAGGTCGCGGCCCTGCTGCTGCTCGGCGTGGCGGGTGCGCTGCACCGGACGCGCACCCTGCGTCGGCTGCGCGCCGGCGAGGCGGGGGCCTTCCGTCGTCTCGCCGTCGCGGAGGTGGGCATCATGGGGGCGACGTTCGGGCTCGCGGTCGCGCTGTCCCGGACGCCGACGCCCTGACGCGGGCAAGCCCGCGGCCCGCGCACTCGACCGCGGGCCCCGCGACCCGTCCCGCCCACCGCAGCCGAAGGAGCCCCCGTGCACCGCACCGCCGCCCGAGCCCTCACCCCGCTCGCCGTGGCCCTCGCCGTGGCCGGGGCGGCGGGCTGCGGCGGCGGGAGCCCCGCCGCCGAGCCGGGCGACCCGGTGACGCTGACGGCGGAGCTCGTCGACGGCGAGGTCGTCATCCCCGAGGAGGCGCCCGAGGTGCCGCGCGGCACCGAGGTGACCCTGCAGGTGACGTCCGACGCCCCCGTCGAGGTGCACGTGCACGGCTTCGACGAGTACGTCCGCCTCGACGGCCCCGGCACCGGCGAGACGACGTTCACGGCGGACCTGCAGGGCGTCTTCGAGATCGAGACGCACGACACCGGCCTGCTCATCTACCGCCTCGCCGTCCGCTGAGACGGCAGTGGGCCCGGCCCTGCCGGGCCGGACCCACGTCCTGGAGCGGAGGCGGCGGGATTTGAACCCGCGAGGGGGTTACTACCCCCAACCCGCTTAGCAGGCGGGCGCCATAGGCCACTAGGCGACGCCTCCGAGGACAGAAGAGTACTGGGTCGACGGGACCCGTCGAGCCGGGCTCAGGCGCAGATGTCGTCGGTCGCGGCGCGCACCGACAGGGTGGGGCTGCTCGGGTCCTGCGGCAGGGTGCGCTCCGGCAGCGGCTCGTCGCCGAGCCGGTTCGGGACCTCCTGCACGAACGGCGCCCCGTCGCCGAGCTCGACGCGGATGCGCTCGAGGCCGGGCCCGGACTCCACGTCGGCGCCCTCGAACGCGGCCGCCACGGTGCGGGCCGCCTCCTCCTGGCCCGGCGGCACGAGCAGCCGGACGCCGGCCACCTCGGTGTCGCCGTTGAGGATCGAGGCGACGGTGAAGCCCTGGATGCGCAGGTCGGTCGCGGCGTCACCGGCGGCACCGCCCCGGGAACCGGCGTTGACGACGTCGACGCTGATCTCGTCGGGACCGACCGTGAGCGGCGGCGGGGCCTCGGTCGCGCTCGGTGCCGCGCTCGGCTCCGGCTCGGGCTCCTCGCCCGGCAGCGGCTCGTCCTCGCGGATCGCCTCCCACACCTGCTCGGCCTCCGCGCTCCACACGACCCGGTTGGGGTCCTGCGGCCACGGCTCGTTCGGCACGGTGAGGAAGCGGACGTCCTCGGCGGGCAGCGCCTGCACCGAGCGCGCGACGCTCGCCAGCGCCGTCACGCTCGCGAGGCCGGGGTCGGTGGTGAGGGAGCGCGTGCCGGCGTCGAGGACGCTGATGAGGCGGTTCGGGCGCGTGAGCAGGCCCGAGCTCGTGGCCTGCTGGACCATGGAGGACAGGAACGCCTGCTGCCGCTCGATGCGGCTGAGGTCGGAGCCGTCACCGATCTTGCGCGCCCGCACGTAGGCGAGCGCCTGGTCGCCGATAACCGTCTGCTCCCCCGCGGGCAGGTCGAGCCCGGAGAAGGAGTCGTCGACGGCCTCGGGCAGGCACACCCGCACCCCGCCGAGCGCGTCGACGATGTCGATGAAGCCGTCGTAGTCGACGACGACGTAGTGGTCGATGAACACGCCGGTCGCGGCCTCCAGCGTCGCGATCGAGCAGGCGGCGCCGCCCACCTCGAACGCGGAGTTGTACTGGATGAGCCCGCCCGGCGAGCGCGTGCCGTCCTCGAGGAGGCACGACGGGCTCTGCACCATGGAGTCGCGCGGGATGCTGACGAGCGTCGCGCGCGAGCGGTCCGCGGTGAGGTGCACGAGGATCGAGGTGTCGGAGCGGCGGCTCTGCTCCGTGGCCCCGCCGAGCTGCACGTCGGCGCTCTCGCTGCCGGCGCGGTCCGCGCCGAGCACGAGGATGTTGAGGGCCTCCCCGCCGCTGGTGCCGTCGGCCCGCACCGTCGGCGTCGGCCGGTCCTCCAGCAGCGGCTCCACGTCCGCGGCCTCGATGTTGCCGTCGAGCTGGCGGACGAGGACCGCCGCGGCGGTCAGCGAGACGACGAGGACGGCGGCGACCGCCGTCAGCAGCCCCCGCAGGAGCAGCGACAGCGCCGGGTGCCGCGGGTCGCGGACGTGCCGACCGCGCGCGTTCGTGCTCATGCCCTACCTAGTGCTCGGCTGGGCCGGACGGGCGTCCGGCCTGGACGGATCTGCTGACTCACGGTACAGCCGGTATCGGCAGCCCCCTGGTATGACGTGAGGGGCACGACCGTGGTTCCCATATCGCCCTCGACCCGTTGACGGCCCTCGTGTTAGCGCTAATACTCTTGATCGGTCGATGGCGACCGGTCCTGGCCGACCGGGCGCTCGACCTCGCCGGACCGCGCACGACCCAAGGGCGGCGTCGGGCCGACGGGACGAGCCCGCAGCGGGCGGGCTCCCGAGGCGACAGAGAGGTACGCCGATGGACATGTCGAGGACGACGAGATGGGGGCAGGTCGGGAGGGGCTCGCTCAGGTCGAGCAGCCGGACCCCGGCCCGCATGGTCGCGATCGCGGCCGCAGGGGCCGTGGGTGTCGCGGTGCTGACGCCCGCGCCGGTGTCGGCGCGAACCCCGGGCGGGAGCGACACCGGCTCTACCGCCGCGGTCGGAGCTGCGGGCGAGGCCGCTGTCGGGACGGCGGTCACAGCGGTCGACACGGCGGCCGCTCCGGCGGAGACGGCTCCGGATGGCACCCCCTACGAGCGGTACGTCTTCGCCTCCTTCCACGGCGGCGACGACGGCGGGCGCAACGGCGAGCAGATCTGGCTCAGCGCGTCCAAGGGCAACGACCCCTTCAACTGGTACGAGCTCAACTACGACGAGGGCACGTCCGTCTCCCAGCCCGTACTGCAGACTGTGAACCCGCCGCAGGGCCAACAGGGGCTGCGCGACCCGTCCCTCATCCGCTCCGGCGACGGCGAGAAGTTCTACCTGCTCGCCACCGACCTCAAGACCTACCAGGACGGCCAGTCGTGGTCGTACCGGCAGTCGCGCGGCTCCCGCAACCTCGTGGTCTACGAGTCCGAGGACCTCGTCAACTGGTCCGACGCGCGGTTCATCAAGGTCGAGGACGACCACGCCGGCAACGTCTGGGCGCCGGAGGCCTTCTACGACGAGAGCCGGGACGAGTACATCGTCTTCTGGGCCTCGAACCTCTACCCCGACGAGAACATCGCCACCCGCGACACCCGGCAGATCTCGTACAACCGGATCAGGGTCACGACCACCAAGGACTTCGTGACGTTCACCGAGCCGAAGACGTGGGTGAACCTCGACCGGTCCACCGGCCGGCAGGGCTGGGGCATGATCGACTCGACGATGATCGCGACGGACGACCGCGTCTACCGCCTGACGAAGGACGAGAACGGCTTCCGCGTCCTGCTGCAGTACATCGACTCCCTCGACGACCTCCACGACACGTGGGGTCCGGAGGACACCGAGCCCTATGCGGTGAACAAGATCCCGATCACGCCGCTGTCGACCGACGCCGGCGCGTGGACGATGGTCGGCGAGCCCGACGGGTCGAGCAAGTGGCAGGTCCCGGGGCTGACCGGCGGCAACCTCGAGGGCCCGCTCGTGTTCAAGGACAACGTCGAGGACATGTACTACGTGTTCATCGACTACGCCTCCGGCGGCGGGTACGTCGCGTGGCGCGCGCCGTCCATGGACGTGCCCCCGGACGAGTGGGAGTACCTCGGCCAGTCGTGGTGCAACACCACCGGCCTGTCGCGCACGTGCGACGCCGTGGACGAGACCTCGCCGTACTGGTCGCTGCCCGTGAGCCCGCGCCACGGCTCGGTCATCCCCGTCACCCTCGAGGAGTGGGAGACGCTGATGGCCGGCTACAACTCCCCGGTCCACGTCGAGACGACCGTCGTGACGGCAGACGGCGAGGCGGTCGCCGAGGACGAGTGGCTGAACGAGGCGCCGGAGCTGCGCGTGGAGTGGACCGACTACAACGGCACCGGCCTCGCTCCGGCGTGGCTGCGTCTCGTCGAGGGCCACGACGGCGGTCCGCGGACCGTGGCGGACGAGCAGGTCACATCCGGCATCGAGCAGGGCATGACCCTGCCGCTCGACGCGGTCGAGGGCACGAACTGGGCACAGGTCGAGTACCGCGACGCCTCCCTCGGCGGTGACGACGTCATGCTGTGGAGCGTCGAGGACTACTACCGGCTCGACACGACGGCCCCGGTCGTCGACGCGAGCGTCGACGGGTTCGACCTGTCGGTGTCGGTGACGGACCCGCTGCCCGAGGGCGTGACCGAGAGCTCGGGCGTCGCGTCGTGCGAGTACCGGGTCGACGGCGGCGAGTGGGCCGCCTGCGGGGACGGTGCCTACCTGGGGGCGGCCATCGGGGACCGCACCGTCACGGTGCGGGCGACCGACGTCGCCGGCAACACCACGACCGTCGAGGTCACCGCACCGGACCAGTGCACCGAGACGTGGACCGGCGACGTCCGGGGCGCCGTGCGGGTGACCGAGGGCGTCGCCTGCGTGGACGGCGCCACCGTCCGCGGCCGGGTCACGGTCGGCGAGGGGGCGACGCTCGTCGCCGTGGACGGCCGGTTCAACGGAGGCATCACCGCCACCGACGCGGCCGTCGTGTCGCTGGACGGCGTGCGGGTCAACGGCCGCGTCGAGCTGACGGGCACCACGGGCGAGGTGCGCGTCACCGGCGCCGACCTGCGCGGGACCGTGAGCGTCGACGGCTCGACCGGTGAGGCGGCAGCCGACCTCAGCGGCACGTCGGTGCGCGGCGACCTGTCGTGCACGGGCAACGCCGGCGCACCCGTCATGACGGGCACGACGGTGCTGGGCCGCAGCTCGGGCCAGTGCGAGGTGTGACGACCGTGGCGTGACGGCGTGGTCCGACGACCACGCCACGACGGCGGGCCGGGGGGCGCTCCCCCGGCCCGCTGTCGTCCTCGATGCGGCCCGCCACGACGGCGGTGCGCCATCAGCCCTCGGCGTCGGCGATGACGAGCTCGGCCACCGAGTCGCCACGCAGCGTGAAGCGGTGGTCGAGCTCAGCGACGCCGCCCGGGAACGTGCCCTCGAGCCGCAGCGTCACCACCCAGCGCATGTCGTCCACCTGCCGGACGCCGATCTGCTCGGTCGTGTAGTCGAAGGCGGTGCTCGCCTCCCGGAGGAGGGCGAGGGCGGCGTCGCGGCCGTGGACCGTTCGGCCCTGGTCGGTGACGACGACGTCGTCGCTGAGGAAGATCACCGCGGTGTCAGGGTCGCGAACGACGTGCGCCGCGACGAAGTCACGGACGGCGGCGGGGAGGCTGGCGGTCTGCGAGGCGGGTGAGGTCGTCATGCGAGCACCATCCGGCCTCGCCACGCGGGAGGGTCCAGCGCTGGACCCTCCCCCTGGGGGAGGGTCGACACTGCGCAGGTGCTCACCATCGGGGAGTTCTCGCGCCTCACGCACCTGAGCGTCCGCACCCTGCGCCGCTACCACGAGGCGGCCCTCCTCGAGCCCACGGTCGTGGACCCGGCCACCGGCTACCGGTACTACGACGTCGACCAGGTACCCGTCGCACAGGTGGTGCACCGGCTCCGCGAGCTCGACGTGCCGCTGGCCGAGATCGGGCGCATCCTGCGTGCACCGGACCCGTGGGTTCGCGCGGGCCTCGTGGCGCAGCACCTGCAGCGGCTCGAGGCGGAGCTCGACCGCACGCGGTCCGCGGTCGCCTCGTTGCGCCGCCTGCTGCGTCCCGAGCCCTCGCCCGTCGAGGTCGGGCTGCGGGCCGAGCCCGCCCGTACCGTCGCCGCCGTGGCGGACGTCGTGCACGCCCACGACGTGCTGAGCTGGTACGCGGGAGCCATGGCCGAGCTCGACGCAGCCGTGGGTGACGCCGCGGACGGGCCACCCGGCGGCGCGTTCGACAACGCCCTGTTCGAGGAGGGGCAGGGTCGCGTCCTCGTCTACCTGCCGGCACCCGACCCACCCCGGACAGGGCGGGTGCACGGTGCCACCCTGCCCGCCGTCGAGCTCGCGGTCACCACTCACGTGGGCGCCCACGACGACATCGACGTCACGTACGGCGAGCTCGGCAGCTGGGTGGTCCGCAACGCGATGTCGGTCGCCGGGCCGGTGCGGGAGTCGTACCTGGTCGGCCCGCGTGACACGCCCGACCCCTCGGCGTGGCGGACCGAGCTCGGGTGGCCCGTCTTCCGCATCAGCTGAACCCCGTCGGCCCTACACCTCCCGCAGCGTCGTCCCGTCCGGGTCCCACTCGACCCGCCCCTCGGCCGCCAGGTCGGCGAGCCACCCCGCCATCGGCCACCACCCCCACGTCCGCCGGAACGTCGAGGCGTTGCGGACGATGTCGGGCACGCGGTCCCGGCGGCCGACCTCCTCGTGGTGCTGGTGGTACGCCCACGCGCCGCCCACCCAGTGCAGCGGCGCGCCGCTCGCGCGCAGCCGCATCGCGAGGTCGGTGTCCTCGGCGCCGTAGCCGGTGTAGCGCTCGTCGAAGCCGCCGACCCGGCGCAGCAGCGCCGCCGGGGCGGCCATGGACACCGTCCACAGCAGCTCCCACCGCTGCTCGGGGAGCAGCTCGCCGTCGGCGGGGACGGGGCGGGCCGGGTGCGGCCGGCCCGCCCCAGCGAGCGTGCCGAGGTCCGCGTGCGTCGCGGGCACACCCGCGGGCAGGTACGACACCGGTCCGGCCACGGCCCCGCCGGTGCGCTCCGCGGCGTCGCCGTAGCGGCGCAGCGTCTGCGGGCCGGGGACGGCGTCCACGTCGAGCAGCACGACGGTCTCCCCCGACGCGGCGGCGATGCCGGCGTTGCGGGCCGCCGCCAGCGGCAGCGGCGAACCGTCCGGCACGTCGAGCTCGACGAGCACGGGCCGTGGCCCCTCGGTGAGGACCGCGGACGGGTCGGGCCCGCCCATGCGGACGACCACCCACTCCGGGTGCGGCTCGTCCTGCTCCGCGAGGCCCCAGCCCTGCCGGCGCAGGTGCTCCAGCCGGCCCCGCACGATCGTCACGACGCTGACCCGGGGGCTCACGACCGTCCTCCCCGCGTACCGCCGGGCTGCGTCCCGGGCACACGTCGGGCGGGGGCGGGCGGGGGGCGTCCGGGCACGCGCCGATGACAGCACAGCCGTCGACGCCCGGCGCGCCGGTGGGCCCGGCGGCGTCCGGCGGTCGAGTGGTGGGGGCGCAGCCCCGCCGTGATACTGCGACAGCCATCTCACGTGGCTCACGGACCGGCGGTGTCGCCGTACGTCGACGTCGCCCCCACGGGGGCCAGCAAGGGATGGAGCACGGATGGCGCGAGCCGCAGCAGACCTCGTGGCGACCGATCTGTCCCGTCTGCCCCGTCGGTACCGGGGCCGCACCCGCACCCGTCCGGTGCCCCCCGCGCCCGACCCCGCGCTGCGCCCGCTGCGGATCGGCCTCGTCGCGGGGCTGCGGTTCCCCGTCGCCCAGCCGTTCGCGGGCGGCCTGGAGGCGCACACCTGGTCGCTCGCCCGCTCGCTGACGGCGGCCGGGCACGAGGTCGTCATGTACGCCCACGGCGACAGCGACCGCTCGGTGGCCACGGTCGTCCCCGTCTTCGCCCCGCCGCCGGTGTCGGCGGCCGCCCGGGCCGACATCGCCGCCCCGCCGGAGCACTTCCTGTGGGAGCACCGGTGCATGCAGCAGACCATGTCCCGGCTGCTGCGCGACGTGGACCGGCTCGACCTCGTCCACAACAACAGCCTCCACTACCTGCCGCTCGCCATGGCGCCGCTGCTCGGCACGCGCATGGTCACGACGCTGCACACGCCACCGAACGCGTGGCAGGAGGCCGGCGCGCTCGACGGGGCCCTCGCGAGCCGCTTCCTCGCGGTCTCCCGGGACGTCGCCGAGCGCTGGTCCCACGTGCTCGGCGAGGTCGAGGTCGTCGGCAACGGCGTCGACCCGCTGCTGTGGCCGGCCGGCCCCGGCGGACGCGACCTCGTGTGGTCGGGGCGGATCGTGCCGGAGAAGGCGCCCCACCTCGCGGTGCGCGCGGCCCGGCTGCTCGACCGCGACGTCGTCCTGGCGGGCCCGGTGCACGACCAGCGCTACTTCGCCGAGGAGGTCGAGCCGCTGCTGTCCGACCGCGTCCGCTACGCCGGGCACCTCGGCGTCGACGCGCTCGCCCGGCTCGTCGGGAGCTCGGCCTGCGCGCTCGTGACGCCGTGCTGGGACGAGCCGTTCGGCCTCGTCGCGGCCGAGGCGATGCTGTGCGGCACGCCCGTGGCCGCCTTCGACCGCGGCGGCCTGCGCGACGTCGTGGGCAGCCGCGGCGGCGTGCTCGCCGCACCGGACGACGTGGCGGACCTCGCCCGGGCGGCGGACCGCGCGCTGGCGATGGACCGCCGTCGGGTCCGGTCCCACGCGCTGGCGACGCTGAGCGTGACGGCGATGGCCGAGCGGTACGTGCAGGTGTACCGGGCGGCCGCATGATCGGTTGGTACGTCCACGACCACGGCTCCGGCCACCGGCGGCGGCTCGAGGCCGTCGCGCCGCACCTGGGGGAACCGGTCACCGGCATGGGCAGCGGCGAGCCGGCGAACGGTGTGGAGTGGCTGGCCCTGCCGCGGGACACGGGCTCGGCCCGCACCGACGACCCGACCGCCGGCGGCGCGCTGCACTGGGCGCCACGGGGCGAGAGCGGGATGCTCGGTCGGGCCGAGGCGGTCGCGGCGTGGGCGCGTCGCACCGGGTGCCGGCTGCTCGTCGTCGACGTGTCGGTGGAGATGCTGCTGCTCGGCCGGCTGCTCGGCCTGCCGACCGTCGCGGTGCTCCAGCCCGGCGTGCGGGACGACCCCGCGCACCACCTCGGCTACGCCACCGCGGCCGCCCTGCTCGCGCCGTGGCCGCGCACCGCGCACGGCGGGGACGAGCCCGGGTGGGCGGGCAGGACCCGGTGGACCGGCGCCTTCTCCCGCTTCGACGGACGGCCACCCGCGGTACCCGACCGCGGCTGCCCGCCCGGCCGCTGCGCGGTCCTCGCGGTCGGGACGGGCGGGCACGGGGTGCGCGGGGCCGACGTCCGCGCCGCCGCGCTCACAACGACCGGGTGGCACTGGCACGTGGCGGGCGAGCTGGAGGGCGCGGTCGGGCGGCCCGACGAGGTCGTCGAGCACGGCCACGTCGCCGACGTGTGGCCGCTGCTGAGCGGCGCGGACGTCGTGGTCGGGCCCTGCGGCGGCGGGCTCACCGCCGACGTCGCCGCGGCGGGCGTCCCGTTCCTCGCCCTGCCGCAGCCACGCCCCTTCGACGAGCAGGTCGAGCTCGCGCGGCTGCTGCGCACCGCCGGGGTGGCGGAGACCGCCGACGCGTGGCCCGCGCCGGCGCGGTGGCCCGCGCTCCTCGACCGGCTGGCCGCGGACCGCGACGCCGCGGCGGCCCGCTGGCGCACGTGGTCCGACGGCGCCGGCGCCGTCCGCGCGGCCGCGGTGGTGCGCGAGGTCGCCGCCTCGACCGTGTCGTCCGCCGCCCCGCCGCCCGTGCGGGTCGTGCACGTGCCGGCCGACCACGACTACGTCCGCCACGCGACGACCGTCGAGGGCGCGGCCACCCCGGCGTCCGCGGCCTACCCGGTCACCGCGCCCGTGGTCGACCCGCCCGTGCGGACCTCGCAGCCGGACCTGCCGCCGTTCCGCTGGCGCGACGGCCGGCGCTGGCTGGCCGAGCACGGCGCCGCGGTCGACGTGCTGCACGTGCACTTCGGCTTCGAGTCCGTCGGGGTCGAGGAGCTGTCGGCGGTGCTCGACGCCGCGGACGACGCCGGTGTGCGCGTCGTGTGGACGGTGCACGACCTGCAGAACCCGCACCTGGTCGACCAGGCACCGCACGAGGCGCAGCTCGCGCTGCTCGCCCGGCGCGCCGCGGGGCTGCTCACCCTCACGCCCGGGGCCGCGGACGAGGTCGCGCGGCGCTTCGGGCGCCGCCCCGTCGTGGTCCGGCACCCCCACCTCGCACCGCCCGACGTGCTGGGCCGGGCACGGACGCGCCCGGCCGAGCGGGTCGTCGGCTGCCCGCTCGGCCTGCTGCGCCCCGGCACCGACCCGGCCGTCGTGCGCGCGCTGCTGGGCCCGCAGGTGCGCGAGGCGCTCGCCGACCTCGGACCCGCCACGCTGCGGGTGACGCTGCGGCAGGAGGTGCTCGAGCCCGGCTTCCCCCGGCCCGACGCCGACCTCGTCGCCGTCCTCCGCCGGGCCCACGACGACGGCCTCCTCGACCTGCAGGTCGGTCCCCGGACGCCGGCGGAGCGTCTGTGGCCGGAGCTCGCCGGGCTGTCCGCCCTGGTCCTGCCCTACCGCTGGGGCACCCACAGCGGGTGGGTCGAGGCGTGCCACGACGTCGGCACCCCCGTCGTCGCGCCCGCGCTCGGTCGGTGGGCCGAGCAGCACGAGGTCCACGCCTTCCCCAGCGGGCCGGCCGGGCCGGACCCCGCCGCGCTGGCCGGTGCCCTCAGCGCCGCACTGCGCCGGGACGGCGACCGTGCCCCCGTGCTCGCCGAACGCCTGCACGAGCGCGCGGCGGTCGCCGCCGAGCACGCCCGCCTGCACACCCTCGCCGCCGCCGGCGGGCGCTGGTGACGGCCACCCCGCCGGTCGACGGCCGCACCCGTCACTACGGCGACTTCTACGGCGTGGGCGACGCGACGGCCGGCGACGACCGGCCGGTGCTCGTCGTGCACGGCAACTGCCAGGCCGAGGCGATGCGGGTCGTGCTCGAGACGAGCACGCACACGTTCCGCTGCGTCCGCGTGCCGCCGGTGCACGAGCTCGTCGCCGGCGACGAGCCCCACCTGACGCGCCTGCTGCGGACGTGCGCCGTGCTCGTGTCGCAGCCGGTCCGGGACGGCTACCACGGGCTGCCGCTGGGGACGGCCGAGGTCGCCGCAGCCGCCCCGGCGGCGCGGCTGGTCCTCGTCCCGGTCGTGCGGGACTCCCGGCTGCACCCCTACCAGGCGCTCGTCCGGGTCGACGGCGCGGGCGAGCCCCCCGTCGTGCCGTACCACGACCTGCGCACGCTGGCCCTCGCCGCGCGGACCGCCGCGCCCGCCGGGTCCGCGCGGGGCGGCGCCGGGGCGTCGGAGGCGCCCCGCACCGCCGGGCGGGCGGGTCTGCTCGCCGTGGCCGACCGGAGCCGGGCCGAGCTGCGTCGCCGCGAGGCCGCCCACGGCACCCTCGTCGTGTCCGACCTGCTCGAGGCGGCCGGCGCCGAGGCCTCCCACACCCTCAACCACCCCGGCAACCCTGTGCTCGTCGGGCTCGTGCAGCGCGTCCTCGACGCGCTCGGAGCCGGCGCCACGGCCCGCGACCCCGGGCGCGTGCTCCTGCGCTCGGTCCTCGCGCCGCTGCACCCGGAGGTCCTCGACGCCCTGGGGCTCGACCCCGCCCGGGCGCGGCCCGACTGGCTCGTGAACGGCGAGCCCGTCACCGACCGGGCCGTCCGCGAGGCGCAGCTGGCCTGGTACGCCGAGCACCCCGAGGTCGTGACGGCCGGCCTCGCCCGCCACGCCGACGCGATGCGGGACCTGGGCCTGTGACGGACGGGCTGCGCCACCTCGTCGTCGGGCCGGTCGGGCACGGCGTCGTCCGTTACGCCGAGCTGCTGCTGCGCGGGGCCGGGGTCGCGGACGCGCACGTCCTGCGCGTGCCGCGCCGGGTCGGGTCCAGCGACCTCGACGACCTCGTCCACGGGCTCGACCTCCTCGACGGGCTCGACGCCCCGGCCGGCGCCGGGGTGCACCTGCACGTCACCGACCACCTGCTGGGGGGGTCGCCCGAGGAGGCCGCCGACGTCGTCGAACGGCTCGCGGCGCGGGTGCCGCTGTCGGTGACGCTGCACGACCTCCCGCAGGCCTCCGACGGGACGCCGGCCCTGCGCCGTCGTGCGGCGTACGCCCGTGTGGTCGGGGCCGTCCGGGGTGTCGTGGTGAGCAGCGAGCACGAGGCGGACCTGCTCCGTGCGGCGCTGACCGCGGAGCACGCGCCGGAGCCGGCGGGGCTCCGGGTGGTGCCGCTGGCGGTGCCCGACGCCAACGCCCCCGTTGCCGTCACCCCGGCCGGGCGGCGCGACGGGCCGCGCGAGGTGGCCGTGCTCGGCTGGGTGTACCCGGGCAAGGGGCACGCCGAGGTCCTCGACGCGCTCGCCGGCCTGCCCGACGACGTCGGGCTGCGGGTCCTGGGCGGGGCCTCACCCGGCCACGACGACGTCGTCGCGGAGCTCGTGCGCCGCGGCGGGGCCGCGGGCCGCCGCGTACGCGTCGACGGCTGGGTCGACGACACCGACCTGCCGGGACTGCTCCGCGGCGTCGACGTGCCGGTGTTCGCGCCGCGGCACGTGTCGGCGTCGGCGTCGCTGACCGCGTGGGCCGCCGCCGGCCGCCGGCCGGTCGCGACCCGCAGCCGCTACACCGAGGAGGTCGACGCCCGCGCCCCCGGCTCGCTCCTGCTCGTCGACGACACCCCCGAGGCGCTGGCCGCGGGCATCCGTGCCGTGCTCGCGGACCCGGCCCTCTCCTGGCGCGGCGACGGCCCGGGCGTGGGGCCGACGCCGGCCGAGGCGGCCCGCCTCACCTTCGCGCCCTGGCCCGCGGGCGCCCCGGGTGACGACCTGGCGGCGCCGCGGGTGTCGGTCGTCGTCGCGCACTACGACGCCCCCGACCTGCTCCGGCTCGTGCTCGAGGGCCTCGCGGCGCAGACGCTGCCGCCCGCCGGCTTCGAGGTCGTCGTCGCCGACGACGGCTCCCAGGAGCCGCCCGCGCTGCCCGCGCAGCCGTACCGGCTGCGCCTGGTCCGCCAGGACGACGACGGCTTCCGCCTTGCGGCGGCGCGCAACCTGGGCGTGGCCGCCTGCACCGGTGAGGTGCTGTGCTTCCTCGACGGCGACACCGTCCCGGAGCCGGGCTACCTCGAGGCCGTCCTCGCCGCGTGCGACGACGCGGCGGCCGCGGACCCGGACGGCACCGGTGAGGTGCTCGTCGTGGGGCGCCGCCGTCACGCCGACCTCGCCGGGCTCGGCCCGGCCGCGCTGCGTGCGTGGTTCTCCGGTGACGGTCCCGCGCCGTCCGAGCTGCCCGAGCCCGGCTGGCTGCGGGACGGCTACGGCTGGACCGACGACCTGCGCCGCGCCGACGACGAGTCCTACCGCTTCGTCATCGGCGGCGTCATGAGCATGCACCGGAGCCTGTTCGACCGGGTCGGCGGCTTCGAGGAGTCGTTCCGCGCGTACGGCGGCGAGGACTGGGAGATGGCGAACCGCTGCTGGCTCGCCGGAGCCGGGCTCCGCCACGCGCGCGCGGCCGTCGCGTGGCACGACGGGGTCGACTTCGCGGGCCGCGACGTCGACCGCCGTGCGGTCCAGAACCAGCAGGCCCTCACCCTCGCGGCCCTGCTGCCGTCGCGAGCGACCCGCCCGCCGGGCCCGGTGTGGGAGCACCCGCTCGTGGTCGCGGAGGTCGACGACCGGGGCTGGACCGCGGAGCAGGTGCTGCTGGTCGTCGCCCCGCTGCTCGCGGCGGGCGACGTCGGGGTGTGGCTCGCGTCCGCGGCACACGCCGACGCGCTCGCCGGCGACCCACGGGTCCGCACCGGGCCCGTGCCGGAGGCGTCGCTGCGCCGGTGCCGGGCCCGGGTCCGGGTCGACCGGCCCGTCGAGCCGTGCGTGCCGCTCGACGCGCTCGTCGGCCGTGCACCGCTCGACGCGCCCGGCCTGCGGGTGCGCCACGCCCGGGACCTCGCCCGCCGCGGCTGGGCGCCGCACGCGCTGACGGGCGACGTCGCGCTCGACATCACCGCGACGCAGCCGGTCGGCGCCGAGCTGTCGCTCGGCGGCGAGCTGCGGGCCCGTGCCGAGCGGGCCGAGCGGGCCGAGCGGGCCGAGCGGGCCGAGCGGGCCGAGCGGGCCGAGCGGGCCGAGCCGGCCGAGCCGGCCGAGCGGGCCGCCGCAGCAGGCTGACGCCTGTCGTCAGGGGGTGGCCTCCGGCGAGCGGTCCCCGCGCGCGGTGTCCCGCTGCTCGTCGCGTGAGCGGGTCTCGGCGACGGACCGGCGCCCGGCGACGGCGCTCGCCGGGTAGCCCGTCACAGCCGTGAGGAAGGCCGAGCGGCGGAGCGCCGCCAGCCGCAGCGGACCGTCGGCACCCGCGCGGACCGTCGCCGTCCGCGGCACGTCGGCGAGCAGGGCGACGTCGCCGAAGCCCGCGCCGCGCTCGAGGACGTTGACGAGGCGGCCGTCGCGCACGACCTCGGCCCGGCCGGACACGACGACGAAGTACTCCTCGCCCGCCTCGCCCTGCGCCACGACCGTCGCACCGGGCGCGTGGGTCGTGTGCTCGAGGTCCGCCGCGAGCTGCTCGACGGTCGTGGCGGGCAGCGCCTGCAGCATGGGCACCGCGCGCAGCACCTCGATGTCGGCGTCGCGCACCCGCAGCTCGTTGTCGAGGCGGCGCAGCGCCCCGTGGCGCAGCACGACGGCGACCGGCGCGAGCAGCCCGACCGCGACGAGCGACCCCCGCGCCCCGAGGGTGTCCACCGCGAGCGGCGCCAGGAGACCACCCGCGGCCACGCCGAGCATGAGTGCGGCCTCGAAGGCGGCGAACATGCGCGCGAGCACCCTCTCGTCGGTGCGGCGGGCGAGGATCGTGAAGCCCGCGACGTCGACGAGGGCGTTGCCGACCCCGACGAGCGCGAGCGCGAGGAGCGCCACGACCTGCACCGGGACGGCCCCCACCAGGACGAGCGGCAGCCCGAAGAGGGCGACCCCGGCGCCGAACCAGGACGCGAGCCGGCCCCGCCCGACCAGCGCGAGCGCGCCGAGCGAACCGAGGACCCCGCCGGCCCCGACCGCGGCGTTGAGGACGCCGACGCCGGGTTCGCCGGTGTCGAGCAGCTCGAGCGCGACGACGACGGTGAGCACCGTGAGCGCGCCGCGCGTGAGCGTCTGCGCGACACCGAGCGACGTCACGAGCGCGAGGTCGCGGTTGCCGGCGATGGTCGCGAGGCCCTGGACGAGCGTGCGCGTGACCGGGGCGCGGACCGCGGCGGCGCGCGGCGGCGCGTCGTAGGGCAGCGCCAGCACGGCGAGGCCCGACAGCAGCGACAGCACCGCTCCCACCGCGAACACGGTCGCGGCGCTGCTGGTGGCGAGCAGCGCCCCCGCGACGAGCGGCCCGCCGAGCGCCGACACGGAGTCGAGCATCCCGCGGACCGCGTTCGCGCCCGTGAGGTCGCGCGGCGAGCGTGCGAGGGCCGGCAGCAGGGCCGAGTGCGCCGGGCGGTACAGGGCGAGCGCGACGGTCGCCACGGCCGCGCAGCCGTACGTGACGGCCATCGGGCCGCCGACGGCGGCGACCACGGCCGTGCCGCCGAGCGCGGCGGAGCGGACGAGCCCGATGGTGACGAGGACGACCTCGCGGCGGACCCGGTCCGCCGTCGCGGCGAGGAACGGCGTGAACGCGGCAGCCGTCACCATCCGCACCGCCGTCACCACCCCGACGGCCGCGAGGCCGCCGTCGCGGAAGGCGACGACCGCGAGCGCCACCATGAATGCGCTCTCGCCCGTCCACATGAGGCCGAACGACGCCTGCGCGCGGCGTAGCGGCCCGCGCCCGGGCCCGGGGTCGGCGGGCGCGGCACCGCCGCCGCCGGACGAGTCGGAGCGGGTCGTGCGACCGCTGGCCACGAGGCCGAGCGTCCCCCACGCGCGACCGGCGTGACCAGACCCCGGTTGTGTCATCCAGACGACATACGGGCGAGGTGCCGCGCCGTTATGTTGCGCGCCATGTGGGCGCGATGAAGGTCGACCTCCTGGGGGTCCGCGGCTCCACCGCCGCGCCGGGACGCGAGTTCGTGCGGTACGGGGGGCACACGTCGTGCGTCGCCGTCACCGCCGGGGGCGCCGACGTCCCGACCCTCGTGCTGGACGCCGGGACCGGGCTCCGCACCCTGACGGAGCGGCTGGCCGGACGTCCGTTCACGGGCTCGATACTGCTGAGCCACCTGCACTGGGACCACGTGCAGGGCCTGCCCTTCTTCGCCGCAGGCGACCGCGACGACTCGCGCGCCGACCTCCTCGTGCCGGCGCAGCACGACCTGACGGGCCGCGACCTGCTCGCCCAGACCCTGTCGCCGCCGGCGTTCCCCATCACCCCGGAGGGCCTGCGCGGCCGCTGGCGCTTCCACGCGTGGGACGGCACCGCCCGCGACGTCGAGGGCTTCCGCGTCCGCGCGGTCGACGTGCGGCACAAGGGCGGTCGCACCCTGGCCCACCGGGTCGAGCGCGACGGCGTCTCGCTCGCCTACCTGCCCGACCACGCGCCCGCGGCAGGGGTCTCCGACGCGCTGCTCGAGCTGCTCGACGGGGTCGACCTGCTCGTGCACGGCGCCCAGTTCCTCGACCACGAGCGCCCGCGCGCGGTCGACTACGGCCACTGCACGGTGCAGGAGGCCGTCGACCTCGCCGTCGCCTGCCGCGTCCGCTCCCTCGTGCTGTTCCACCACTCGCCGGCCCGCACCGACGAGGCGCTCGACGAGATCGCCGGCTGGGCGCCGGACCTCGCCCCCGCCCTGCCGACGTCGGTGGGTCGGGAGGGCGACCGGATCGTGCTCCGCCGCACCGCCACGGACGGGGAGGAGGTCGAGGACCCCGGGACCCGCGCGAACGGCGGCCCGCACCACGTCACCACGCGCTGAGGGCGCGACCACAGGAAGAACCCGCACATGCCGACGTCTCTGCCGCACCGCTCCCACGCCACCACCGCCACCCCGCCGACCCGCCGGACCCGGTCGCTGCTCGCGCTGCTCGGCGCGCTCCTGCTGGCCGTCACCCTCCCCGCGAGCGGCGCGCTGGCCGCTCCCCGGTCCGCAGGACCGGTCGCCGACACCGTCACCGTCTCGGTCACGGGCCTCGACCTGCCCGCCGCGTCGGGCACGCCCGACGTGCTGCTGCTCGCCGGGGCGCCCTTCTCCCTGACGGTGACGCTGCGCGCCGGGACGGTCCCCGCGGCGTACAGCACGAGGTCGGACACCGACGTGCGGGTGGCGACGGCCGACGGCGGCACGCTCACGACCGTCACCGTCCCGGCCGGCGCGAGCTCCGCCACTGCGACCGGCCTGCGGCTGCCCGCCGCGAACGGCGTGGTGCTCACCGCGGCCGCCCTCGGTCGCAAGCCGTCCGCCGACCTGCACCCCGGCACGGCCGGACCCTTCGACGTCGTGCTGAGCGCGGACACCGTGCGCGTGCCCGCGGGTCAGCGCGACGGCAGCCTGTTCGTCAGCCGCACCGGCGCCACCGAGCCGTGCGTCACCTCCGCCGCACCCGGGGAGCAGACGTGCGTCGACGCGGTGCTGCCGAACGGCGTCGACAGCGACGTGTTCTTCTCCACCGGCCTGTGCACGGGAGACATCGGCTGCCGGGCCGAGGACGGCGTCGTGCTGCAGGTGCTCGCCGACCTCGGCACGCGCTACTCGGCCACCTCCCCCGCGACGCTCGTGGTGCGCTGCGACAAGAGCCGCTGCGGCAACGGGTCGATCCAGAGCAACGGGCTGCAGGTGAACCTCGACCCGACCGGCGACCTCACGCCCTCACCGGCGTGCGGGGCCAAGGGCGTCATGACCGGACCGGACGGGCACTGCATCGACTACGTGCAGAGCCGGCGCGACGGCTCCGGCACGACGTACCTGTACCTGCTCATCACGCGCGACGCGCGCATGAGCCACTAGGCCGAGGGCTGCCGCCGCCCCGACGACGCGAGCTCCGCCTCCGCGTCGTCGAGGGCGGCGAGCTCCTGCGTGAGCCCGAGCCCCGTCAGCCGCGCCCGGGCGTCGGCCAGGTGGGCTCTCGCCTCCTCCGCGCGCCCGAGCCGCACGTACAGCTGGCCGGTCTCGCGCAGCACGAGGGCGACGAGCTCCTCGTCGCCCACGGCACGAGCCGCCGCGAGCGCGTCGCGCAGCAGCGGCCCGGCCTCGTCGTGGCGGCCGAGCCGCAGCATCGCGTCGCCCGCGTTGTACGTGGCGTTGGCCTCGTCGGCCTCGTCGCCCAGACGCCGGAACACCTCTCTGGCCCGACCGAAGAGCTCCGCCGACTCCGCGAGCCGGCCCGCGTCCAACGCCTCCACGCCGAGGTTGTTGACGCAGTGCCCCTGCCCCGCGAGGTCGCCGAGCTCCTCGTAGGCGAGCAGGGCGAGCCGCCCGTACGGCACGTCCTCCTCGACGCCCGCGTAGTAGTGCGCGGTGTGCAGCGTGTTGTACGCCAGCGCGAGGGTGGGCTTGTCGCCGGACTCCTCCGCCTCGCGCGCGCCGACCGTCGCCCAGCCCAGCGCGTCGTCGTAGCGGCCCTGGCTCCACCGGCCCAGGGCGTACCTCGTCGCGAGGTCCGACCGCGTCGCGGCGGCCTCCGGTCCCTCGACGCCCTCGAGCGAGGCGAGGGCGCGGCGGACCAGGCGCAGGGACTGCGTGACGCGGCCGAGGCGCTGGGCCGTACGGGCCTGCTTGGACAGCAGCCGGGCGGCGGCGACCGGGTCGTCGGCCACCCGCCGACGCGCCGAGCGGTACGCCTCGAGCGCCGGTCCGGAGCGGCCGGCGAGGTGCGACACGTCGCCCAGCGCCTCGAGCACGCCCGCGACCTCCTCCGGCACGACCTCGCCCGCGGAGCGCCGGGCCGCCTCGACCGCACGGCCCAGCAGCTCGATCGCCTCGCCGTTGGCGTACTGCTCGCGCGCGAGCTCACCCGCCGCGCGCGAGAACTGCCACGCCCGGTCGAAGCGACCGGCGTGGAAGTAGTGCAGCGAGAGCAGCACGCTCACCTGCTCCGGGTCCTCGGCGGCCGCCTCCAGCGCCTCCCCGACGTGCAGGTGCAGCAGTCGGCGTAGCCGGTACGGCAGGCCCTCGTAGGCGACCTCGCGCATGAGGGCGTGCCGGAAGCGGACCTGCCGTTCCCCGTACGGCACGAGGAACTCCGCCAGCGCCGGCAGGTGCTCGGCGAGCCGGACGTCGCTGCGGTGCGCCGCGAGGAGCCGGTCGAGCACGTCGAGGTCGGCGGTGACGCCGAGCACCGCGGCGTAGCGGAGCACGAGCCGGTCCAGCGGCGCGAGCCGGTCGACCTGGCTCGTCACGAGGTCCTGCACCGACTCGGGCAGGTCGGCGACGCCGCCGGGCTTCGCCGGCGTCGTCGCGAGGAGCTCCTCGAGGAACAGCGGGTTGCCGCCGCTGCGGGTCATGAGCGCGACGACCTCCTGCCGCGTGAGCGGCGTCGGCGCGGCCGCACGGGCCAGCGCGAACGACTCCGCCGGCGTCAGCGGCCCCGGCTCCACCACGAGCACGTCCGGCCCGGGCTCGAGGGCGACCGGGCCCGGCCCGTCCCGCCGGGTGAGCAGCAGCAGCCACGGTGCCTGCGGTGCGGCGGCGACGAGCCGGGCGAGCAGGTCGGCCGAGGCGGGGTCGAGGAGGTGGGCGTCCTCGAGCAGCAGCACGAGCGGCCCGGTGACGGCGCGCAGCAGGAGCTGCTCGACGGTCTCCTCCAGCCGGGCCCGGCGGTGCCGCGGGTCGAGCTCCTCGCTCTCGCGGCTGGCCGGCACCTCGACGTCCAGCGGCAGCGCGAGCAGCGGCTGCCACGGCAGCAGCTCCGGCGCGGAGCGGGCGAGGACCTCGTGCAGCCGCCGGGCGGTCGGCTCGGGGTCGGCGCCCGGCTCGAGGCCGAGCGCCTCGCGCAGCAGCGCCCGGAACGGGAAGTACGGCGTGCTCGAGCGGTAGTCGCCGCCCCGGCCGCGCACGACCGTCACGCCGGACGCCTCGCGCAGCAGCTCCGCCACGAGCCGGCTCTTGCCGATCCCCGCCTCGCCGACCACGTCGACCGTCAGCCCCCGCCCGTCGGCCGCCCGCGCGAGGGCACCACGGAGCGCGCCGAGCTCGGCCTCGCGGCCGACGAAGGGCGTGCCGGCGCGGAGGCCGCCCTCGGTGCGCAGCGCCGGGCCGAGCCGGGACGCGCGGACGGGCAGGCTCTTGCCCTTGACGAGGAACGGCGGGAGCGGGTCCGTCTCGAAGCGGGTGCGCGAGCGCTCGAGGGTCGCCTCGGTGACGAGGACCTCCCCGTGGCCGGCGCGTCCCATGACGCGGGCGGCGAGGTTCACCGCGTCGCCCTTGATGGAGTACGTGCGCCGGAACGCCGGCCCGAAGCCGCCGGTGAACACGTGCCCCCGGTTGACGCCGATGCGCAGCGGCAGCACCCCGGCGCCGTCCATCACCGCCCGGACGGCGAGCAGCATCCGCTCCTCGTCGTGCCCGCTGCTGCGCGGTGCGCCGGAGACGAGCATGACCTTGCCGCCGTCGCGGGCGATGTCGGTCTCGAGGAAGGTGACGTCGTGCTCGGCGCAGGCACGTTGCACGACCCGGACGCACTGGTCGAGGGCGTCGGCGACGGCCGAGGCGCCCCGGTCGCGCGAGAGGTCGTCGGTGCCGGTGAGGCCGACGAACGCGACCGCGACGGAGCGGTGCTCCGCCTCGCCCTGCTCCGACAGCAGGTGGTCCCGCAGGCTCGTGGGCAGGAACTGCTCGAGCGAGCCGGGCTCGAGGCGCGTGGGCCGCGGCGCGACCGCGGTGGCGCGGTCGTCGGGACGGGCCCGGAGCAGGCGGCTGCCCGGCTCCGGTCCGGGGCGGTGCGCGCGGGCGGGCAGGAGCGCCGCGGTGTCGTCGCTCAGCGCCACCTGGCCGGCGTCGGCGAGCGCCTCCAACCGGGCCGCCTCGCTCGCGGCGGGTCCCACGACGAGCAGCTCGCGGTGCAGCGCGGGGTCGCCGACGAGGTAGAAGTCGAACGGCCCGCTGTGCACGCCGACGGACATGCGCAACCTGAGGGTGCCGCCGGTGGCGACGGGAGGGCGGACCGTGCGCAGCGTCGTGCGCATGTCGACGGCCGCGCGGCACGCGCGGGCCGCGTGCTCGGGGCCGGTGAACAGCAGCAGGACGGCGTCGCCGCCCCACTTGACGAGGTCGCCGGCCTGGTCGCGGGCGGCGGCGAGCAGCGCGGAGAAGGTGGCGTCGAGCAGGTCGCTCATCTCCTCCGCCCCGACGTGCCCGCGGCGCGCGAGCCGTTCGGTCAGCCGGGTGAAGCCGGAGATGTCGACGAAGGCGAGGGTCCCGTCGAGGCGCATGTGCCGCTCGTCGCCGTGGGTCGGCGACCACGACAGCAGCAGGTCCGGGACGTAGGCCCGGAGCCCGTCAGCGAGCACGGCGCCGGACCGCGGCACGACCGCGCCTCAGGCGACCGGGGGCCATGAGCAGACCCTAGGCGGCGGCGCCGGCCGCGCACGGGGTTTTCGTCCCGGTGTGCACCTGGGTACAGGTGCACACCGTCCAGCACGTGGCGCCGGGCCCGGCGCACTCCCATGAGGTCGAGCCACAGCGGCATGAGCAGCTCCGGGCCGCGGCCGGCCGCGATGCCGCCGAGGTCGGGCACCCGAGGTCCGGAGCAGGTCCGGGACGTGGGGCCGTACCCCGGCGACTCTCACGCGCGACTCACCGCGACAGCAGCGCGACGACCTGCGGCAGTGCCTGCTCCACGGCGGCGCGGCCGACCTCGCGGGCGCGGTCGATCTGGTGGAACTCCAGCAGCCCGATGCCCCGCGTGTCCGGGCGCAGCACGAGGTCCGCGGCCTCGAAGGCCCGCACGGAGGCGTCCCCGCTCGCCATCATCATGGTCCGCATGAGCGTGTCCGCGAGCGCGGGCACCCTCGGGGGCCCGCTGCGCACGCCGGAGGACGGTCCACCGGCCCCGCCGAACCCGACGCTGACGGCCACGAGCGGCCCCTCGGACCGGGACAGGGCGGAGACGGGCAGGTTGTCCAGGACGCCCCCGTCGACGTGGAGCGTCCCCCCGGACTCGTACGGGGGGTACAGGCCGGGGAGCCGGAGCGAGCAGAGCACGGCGTCGGCCAGCGGGCCGCTGCGGTGCACGACCCGGCGACGCCGGAGCAGGTCGACGCTCACGCACCGGAACTCGTGCGGCAGCTCCTCGACGAGCAGCCCCCGCATGCCCTCGGTCAAGAGGGCGGCCGTGCGGCGGCCGCTCACCAGGCCCCTGGTGGGCAGTGTGTAGTCGTTGATGGGGTTGCGGCGGACGAAGTTCTCGTAGACCGCGGCGTCGACGGCGGCGGCGTCGAGGCCCGCGGCCGCGAGGCCCGCGACGCAGGCGCCGACGCTCGTGCCCGCGAAGCGGTCGACGACCACGTCCGCCTCCTCCAGCGCCTCGAGGACGCCGATGCCCGCGAACGCCCGGGCGCCGCCGCCGCCGAGGACCAGGCCGAGCGAACGGCCTGCGAGGCGGGCGGCCAGCGGCCGGAGCGACGCCGCGGACCCCTCGGGCGCGACGTGGACGGAGCGCGGCTGCAGGGCGGTCTCCCACCGCGCGCGCTGCTCGCGCCCCGCGGGCGGTCCCGTCAGGACCAGGTCCGCGCCGCCCGCCCGTGCCGGTAGCCCGCCGGCCGGCGGCTCCGGGTCACCGGAGACCAGCACGACGCGGTCGGCCACCCGCAGGCACAGGTCCCGCCAGGCAGGGTCGTCGACCGTGGCGGTGAGCAGCACCGTGTCGGCGTCCTGCTCCGCCCGCTCCAGCCCCTCGCGGTCGACGCGTCCCGGGTCGACCGCGCGCACGTGGCGTCGCAGCCGGTCCAGCAGCCCCGCCGAGCACGCCTCGACCGACGCGGCGACGTCGAGGCCGACGACCGCGACGACGGTGTCGGCCGCCCCTGACCGGGACGTCGGCGGCGGGGCGATCTCCTGCAGCCGCACCGCGAGGTTGCGGGCGAGTCCTGCCATGACCTCCGGGCCCGCCACCTGCGCGAAGTGCTCGGCGGGCAGCCGGGTCAGCCGGCTGTCGCGTACCGCGCGCACCGCCGCGCTGCGTACCTGCCCGGTGAGCAGGCCCAGCTCCCCCACGACCGCGCCGCGGCCGAGCTCGGTGAGCACCACCTCGCCCTGCGCCACCTGCAGCCGACCGCTGCGCAGCACGTACAGCCCGTCCGCCGGGTCGCCCTGGTCGAACAGCAGGTCCCCGGCGTCCACCTCGACGTCCTCGGCGGAGCGTTCCAGCCGCGCGAGCGCCTCGGCGGACAGACCGGCGAAGAGCGGCACGTCGGCGAGGGCGTCCACGAGGACGGGAGCCGGGTCGCGGGGCGGTGGCGGCGGCGCCTGCAGCACGGTGGGCGCCACCGGCAGGGGCGCGACGGCCGCGGTCGCCTCGGGGGGCGTCGCGCGGCCGGGCCCGGTTCGACCGAGCAGCGGGGTGGCGAGCGCGACGGCGGCCAGGCACAGCGCGGCGAGGACCCAGCCGGCCCGGAGCGCCTCCCGTGCCTCCTCGGGGCTCGGTGTGCCGATGAGGACGACGAGCACGGCGATGCCGAGGACGGCCCCGAGCTGCCGGGCGCTGGTGACGACCGCGGACGCCGTCGCGTACGCGGCCCCCTTCGGCAGCCGGGCCACGGCGGCGCTGCCGAGGAGCGGGAGGGTGGCGCCGACGCCGATGCCCTGCAGCACCTGTCCCGGCAGCCACTGGGTGACGAGCTCCGGCGTGGGGCCGACCCGCTCGAGGTACCACAGCAGGCTCAGCGCCCACACGGCCGCGCCCGGCAGCAGGATGACCCGGTGGCCGTGCCGGTCGGCCACCTTGCCGAGGAGGGCTGCCACCACCGCGGCGACGAAGGCGGCCGGCGCCACCGCGAGGCCCGCCTGCAGCAGGGAGTACCCCCACACGTAGCTGAGGTACAGCACGTGGGTGAGCAGGTAGGCGTAGAAGCCGGCTCCGGCCACCACCGTGAGGGCGTTGCCGACGGCGAAGGAGCGGATGCGCAGCAGAGCGGGGTCGAGCAGGGGTGAGCGGTGCGTGCGCGAGCTGCGCACGAAGCCCGCGAGGGCGAGGCCGCCCACGACGAAGGCGCCCAGCACGCGCCAGTCGCCCCACCCCCGGTCGGGACCCTGGACGAGACCGGTCGTGAGGGCACCGAGGGCGGCCGCGAGCAGCAGGGCCCCGAGCAGGTCCGGCGTGCGGCGCACGCCGGGCGACCGGCTCTCCACGAGGCACCGCCGGGCCAGCACGACGGCCGCGATCCCGAGGGGGACGTTGACGAGGAAGGCGAGGCGCCAGCTGTCCACCGCCACGAGGGCACCGCCGGCCGGCGGCCCCAGCCCGGAGGCGATCGCCGCGGCGGCCCCCCACAGGCCGACGCCGTGAGCCCTCTTCGAGACGTCGAACGCCTCCACGACGAGGGCGAGCGAGGCGGGGACGAGCAGCGCGGCTCCGACGCCCTGGAGGACGCGGAAGCCGACGAGCTGCTCCACGGTGGTCGCGACGGCGCACAGGGCCGACGCGACCGTGAAGACCGCGACGCCGAGCACGAAGACGCGCCTGCGCCCCAGCAGGTCGGCGAGGCGTCCCGCGGCCACCAGGAACGCGGCGAGCACGATGTTGTAGGCGTTGAGCACCCACGACAGGCTCGACAGCGCGGCGTCGGGGAACGAGCGTTGCATGTCGGGGAAGGCGACGTTGACGATCGTCGAGTCGAGGAAGGCGAGGAACGCGCCGAACGACGCCACGAGCAGCACGACCGACGGCCGCGGCTGGCGGCGCACCCGGGGGAACGACGCCGCGGGCCCGGGGAGGGGCGCGGGCCCGTCGAGGAGCACGGGGCCGTCGAGGAGCGCGGGGCCGTCGGAGCCGGTGGTCGGACTGCTCACGCGGCCTCCGGGACGGCGGTGGGCGCGGTGGGGCAGTCCCGTCGCGCGGCTCGCCGGAGACTATGGGGCGTCGCTCCGGCCCCGCACCCGTCCTAGGTCGGGTCTTCGCGGCCTGCCACCGCGGCGACGCGCGTCAGCGGGACAGGTAGCGCAGGACCGCGAGGACCCGACGGTGCTCCTGCCCGGTCTGCTCCAGCTCCATCGCCGCGTAGACCTTCGACACGTGCTCGACGACGGACTTCTCCGTGATGACGAGCTCCTGCGCGATGGCGGCGTTGCTGAGGCCCCGGGCCAGCAGGGCGAGCACCTCGGACTGACGGGGGGTGAGGGAGGAGACGCGGTCGTCGACCCGCCCGGCCCGAGCCACCGCCGCCGCGGCGATCTCCGGGTCGATGACGGTCCCTCCCTCCCCCACGGTCCGCACGTCGGCGGCGAACCGCCGGGCGTCGGCGACGCGCTGCTTCAGCAGGTACCCCACTCCCGGCCGGCCGGGCTCGAGCAGGTCGAGCGCGTACTGGCGCGACAGGTGCTGCGACAGCACGAGCACCCCGGTGGCGGGCAGGCGGGTCGCGAGCGCCACGGCGGCGCGCAGGCCGTCGTCGGTGCCGTCCGGCGGCATGCGGATGTCGCTGACGACGACGTCGGGCCGGTGCTGAACCGCCACGCGCACGAGGCTGTCGGCGTCGCCCACGGCCGCGACGACGTCGAAGCCGGCCCGGTCCAGCAGCAGCACGAGCCCCTCCCGCAGCAGGACCTCGTCCTCCCCGATGACTACCCGCACGGCAGCACCGCCCGCAGCCGGGTCCCGCCGGGGCCGCTGTCGACGGCCAACGTCCCTCCCAGGACGTCGACCCGGTCGCGCAGCCCCGTCAGCCCCGTCCCCGTCCCGTCCGCACGCGCGCCGCCGCGGCCGTCGTCGGCGACCTCGACGACCAGCGACAGCTCGTCCCGGCGCAGCACGACGTGCACATCGGTGGCCCCGGCGTGCTTGACGACGTTGGTCAGCGCCTCGGCGACGATGAAGTAGGCCGTGCTCTCCACCGCCGACGGCAGCCGCCCCCGCACCTCGTCCAGCTCGAGCCGCGCCCGTACCGGCAGGTCGTAGGCGAGCTCCCGCACGGCGGCCGCCAGCCCGCGCTCGACGAGCGGCGCGGGCATGACGCCCTGGACGAGAGCGCGCAGCGCGGTGGCGGCCTCGTCGACGTCGGCGGCGAGGCGGGTGACGAGGGCGCCGCCCGGGGCGCCCGGCGCCTCCTGGGCGAGGCGGCCGACCTGCAACGACATCCGCACGAGGGAGACCTGTAGGCCGTCGTGGAGGTCCCGGGCGATGCGTCGGCGTTCTCGGTCCGTCTCCGACAGCAGGCGCGAGGACGCCTCGCGCAGGGCGGCGCGGCTGGCGAGGACCTCGCGGGCGAGCATCTCGCGCTCCAGCGCGATGGCGGTGACCCGCCCCACGGCGAGGACCGTGGCCGGGTCGGTGCCGAGACGGGCGTCGTGCACCACCGCGCCGACGCGCCGGTCGCCGACGGCCACGTGGATGGTGGACCGGCCGTCGTCGGGCAGGGCGGCGGGTCGGCCGTCGGCGTCGACGTAGCCGTCGCCGTCCGCCGACCGACGCAGCAGGACGGCGTCCGGGTCCCCGAGGGTCGCGGCCATCGCCTCGTCGAGCGTCGGGGACGCCCCCGACGACGTGCCCGACGTCGAGCCGGGCGGCGCCGTGAGGGCGGTGACGTACGCACCCAGCTCGGAGGTGCGGGCGAAGCCGCCGAGCAGGACGACGACGAGGAAGGCGAGCGGCACGGTCGACAGGGCCGCGACCTGCAGGGCCGCCGTCGCCTCGCCTCCCAGCCCCAGCAGGGGCCGGACCACCCGTGCCACGAGCGGGACGGCGATCGCGGCCAGCAGCCCGAAGGCGAACAGCGGGGCCATCACCCACCGCTGCCGTCCGCGCAGGGTCCGGAGCCGCCGGAGGAGCACCGCGGCGGTCACCACGACGACGACGGCGCCCAGGACCTGCTGCGCCCGCTCGCCGGCGAGCGCGAGACCGGGCCGGTCCGCGACGACGAGCAGGTCGTACGGCGCCTCGGCCGCGCGGAAGAGGTAGTGGGGGGCCTGCAGGACCAGGCCCAGGACGTAGGCCGCCGCGACCGTCACGTGCGAGACCCGGCCCTCCACCCTCCCGCTCGGGGTGGCGTGCAGCAGGTGGAGGACGACGGAGACCGGCAGGACGGCCGTGACCGTCCCAACCGCGACGAGCACCGGGTCGCCGGTGTTGGCGAGCGAGGCCGCCCACGTCGCGAGGCCGGCCGCTGTGAGCAGCGCGCCGAGCCGGTTGGCCGGTCGACGCCACCACGCGAGGAGGCCGGCGACGGCGTACAGGCAGCCCATGCCGACGAAGGCGTACGCCAGCGGCAGGTCCGCCAGCGGGCCGGCGTGCACGAGGACGACCATGAGCGCCGCCCCGGCCGCGAGCACGGCGGCCAGGACGACCAGTGCCCGTTCCAGCGGCGCGGACACGGCGGCTCTCACCACCCCACCCTTGCGCAGCGGAGGGCACCCCGGGAGCAGAACCCGGAGCGTCAAGAAGACCCGACCTGGGACGGGTGCGTGCGCGTGAGCCCGGCCCCTAGTGTCCGGCTCAGTCGCACCGCCGGCCCGAGAGGACACCCCATGACCACGCACGAGGTCGACACCCCGGCGCCCTTCGGCCTCGGGCCGCAGGACGGTGAGGCCCGCTGGTTCCTCGGGCAGCTCATGACGTTCAAGGCGACGACGGAGTCCACCGGCGGCCGCATGGCGCTCATCGAGGGCCGGGCCGCCCAGGGCCCCGCCTCCCCCCTGCACGTGCACCGCCGCGAGGCCGAGTGGTGGTACGTGCTGGAGGGCGAGCTCGTGGTGTGGGCCGGGGGGTCGGTCATCGAGGCGCCCGCGGGGTCGTTCGTCTACGGACCGCCCGACGTGCCCCACACCTTCTCCGTCGTGTCCGACGAGGCCCGGTTCCTGCTGGGCACCGAGCCGGCCGGGTTCGAGCAGTTAATGCGCCTGTGCTCCGAGACCGCCGGCTCCCCGACCCTGCCGGCGCCCGAGGGGGCCTACGCCCCCGACCCGGCGCTGCTCACCGAGCTCGCCGCGCACCACGGCATCGAGATCCTCGGCCCGCCCGGGCTGCCCGCCTGAGGGCACGCCGCACGGGCACCGCGGCCGGGCAGCGCGGGGACTCTCACGCCGAGCGGCTGGTCCAGGCGGTGCCGCGCAGCTCGGCGGCCAGGGCGTCGCGGACCGTGGTCGGGGTCCGTCCGAGCAGGCCGGTCAGGGTGGGGTCCGTGGTGGCGAAGTCGCCCCGGCGGGCGGCGGTGAAGTAGCTGAGGAACAGGGGCACGTAGGCGTCCGGCGTGCCGGCGGCCCGGAGGTCGGCCGTGTACTCCTCGTCCGGGACGGTCGTGCGGACCACCCGTCGCCCGGTGAGCTCCGACAGCAGGCGCGCGACGTCGTCCATGTCGAGCAGCTCGGCGCCCGTCAGCGGCGGGGTCGGCCCCTGGAAGCGGTCCGGCTCGGTGAGGGCGACCGCGGCGGCCACGGCCAGGTCCTCCTGCGTGGTCCAGCAGACGGGGCCGTCGACGGGCACCCGCAGCTCGCCGGTCCGCAGACCTGCCTGCGCCATCTGCAGGGCGCTGGAGGCGTGGAAGCCGTTGCGCAGGGCGGTCCACCTCAGGCCCGAGGCCGCGAGGTCCCGTTCCGTCTCGGCGTGCCCGACGGCCGGGGCGAAGAGCGGCTCGGGCCGGGCGCCGGCGGCCGTGTGCGAGGTGTAGACGACGTGCTCCGCGCCGGCGGCGACGGCCGCGTCGACGGCCGCCCGGTGCACGTCGGCCCCGCTGGGCCCTGAGACGACGAGGACCCGGGTGGCTCCCTCGAAGGCGTGCGCGAGGGTCGCCGGTTCGGTGTAGTCGCCGCGGCGTACCCGCACGCCGCGGTCGGCGAGGACGCCGTCGCCGAGCACGGCTGGACGACGTACCTCGCCGCCAAGCCGCCTCGGCGCCCCGGGGCCGACCCTGTCGAGGAGCTACGGGCCGGCTGGGACCTCCACGTCGAGTTCGGGCTGGCGAACCCGGCGCTCTTCTCGCTCATGTACGGCGACCCCCGACCCGGTGAGCCGTGCGAGGCCGCGGTCACCGGGCAGGAGATCCTGCGGTCGAAGGTCGACGCCGTCGCGGCGGCCGGGCGGCTGCGGGTCGACGCCGCCCACGCCGCCCTGCTCATCCACGCGGCTGCCTGCGGCGTGGTCCTCGCGCTCCTCGCGGCGCCCCCCGAGCAGCGCGACACGGCGCTCTCGAGGACCGCCTTCGACGCGGTCGTCGCGGCCACGACGACCGACGCGGCGGCTCCTGTCGCCGGGGAGGACCGTCACGTCGTCGCCGCCAACGTCCTGCGTGCGGACCTCGGCTCCCTCACGTCGTTTACGGCGGCGGAGCGCGGGCTGCTCGACGAGTGGCTGGCCCGCACCACGCACCGACCGGCCGGCTGAGACGCCGCGTCCGCGCCGCCCCCACCCCGGTCCCTCCGTCGGTGACCGTCCCGGACGCCAGCGCCCGCTCCGGCACCGGACGGGACCCAGGCCTTCCGGCCGGTCCTGTTCAGGGCACCGGATCGCCGACCGGGTCCTGACCGCGCACACGGAAGCGTCGGCCGGTGACACCCGTCGGCTCGATGCGCACGAGGTGCGGCTTGCCGGCGGGGTGCGCCGGGGTGAGGGGCAGCCGGAGCACGTCGAGGGCGTCGTGCAGCTGCCGGACCTCGTGGGCCTCCCCCTTGACGACGACGCTCCACGCCTCGCCGCTGCCCGGGTCGTACCCGTCGACCTCGTAGGCCACGGGGCCGGTACCGGCCGCGGCCAGCTTGGTGCCGTCGGCGGTGCGGAAGACCAGGCTGCCGTGGTCCACGACGTGGGTGACGGGGAAGATGTCCGGTGCGCCGTCGACGACCACGGCGAGGCGCCCCGTCACCGCCTCCCGCAGCAGCGCCCAGCACTCGTGCACGGCGAGGTGGACGGGAGGGGCCGACGGCGACGTGGACATGTCGACACCCTCCGCCGTGGGCGCGCCGCCCACCAGAGACGAAGGTCCCGGCGGGCCGTGTGCTCGTGACGCACCGGCGACGACCACCGAGCGCGCCGAGGTCCGGTCGTGTCAGGCCTGGTTGCCGATGGCGAGCTCGGCGATGCGGTCCTCGTGCAGCGTGAACCGGTAGTCCGGTCGGCGACGCCACCGGGGAAGCCGCCCTCGAGCCGCACGGTGACGACGTCGTGGGTGTCGTCGACACGGTGAGCACACATCTGCCCGGTCGTGTAGTCGAGCTCCGAGAAGGCCGCTCGCACGAACGCGTGGACCGCGTCGCGACCTGCGAAGGTCCCGCCCTGGTCGGTGGCCACCACGTCGTCGGTGGGAACGAGCCGGCGGTGTCGGCGTCGCGGGCGGCGTGTACTCAGGTCGGTGCGGTCCGCGGCGAGCCGCGTCAACACTTGTCTTCCCGCGGTAACGCGACCGGAACACCCCGCTGGTTCCGTTTGCGCGCGCCCACGTTCGGGCGCCCTCGCGACAGAAGGACAGTGATGCAGTCTTCCTCTCCCGCCGGCGGCCGCCGACGCGGTACCGCCCGCCTCGCCGCCGCCACGGTCGCCGTGACCGTGAGCAGCGCGACCCTCCTGGTGGCCTCCCCCGTGGCCGCCGTCACGGACGTCTCGCCCGGGCCGGTCACCTGGCAGGTCCACGACGCCGCCCCACCCGGGCTCGACACCGGCAGCCTCCGGACCGTCAGCGGCACGTCGGTCCAGGGCTTCGGCAACCTGTTCGCCGACGTGGACACGGACCCCGCGCCCCTGTTCGACGAGCAGATGGTGCGCGGGTTCGGCATGACCTTCGACGGCGACGACACCTTCGTCCCGACGCGCTCGGTGCCCCTGGGCGAGGTGCTGATCACCCGCGAGCTGCACGTCGACGACGACGGGACGTGGGTGCGCTTCGTCGACAGCTTCACCAACCCCACCTCGGCGTCGGTGGAGGTGGACACTTCCTTCGGGGGCGCGCTCGGCTACGGCTCCGGCTCCCAGCTGGGCACGGTCGCCACGACCTCCTCCGGCGACGCCGTCATCGACACCACCGACACGTGGACGGTCGTGTCGACCCCCAGCGCCCAGGTGCGCCCGGTCGCGCTCGTCGTCGGTGAGCCGGGCACCCCCGGCGCCCTGACCGGCACCGGCAACCAGGAGCGCAACCCGTTCCGCACCCCGCTGGCGACCAGCGGCCACGAGGCGAACTTCTACGGCTACCTCGCCACGGTCGACCTCGAGCCGGGCGAGACCCGGTCCCTCGTGCGGTTCGTCGCCGTCGGGGAGCCCGGGGACGTCGCGAGCGCCGCCGCGTCCGCCGCCGCGCTCGCCGCGGACCCGGACCTCTCCGAGCTGGACCCGGCGCTGGCCTGCACGGTGGCGAACTTCACGCCGGCCACCCTCGGCCTGGACGCCGCGCGGTGCGCCGAGGCCGGCGAGCCGAGCCTGCCCGAGGCCCCCGAGCTCCCGACGGCGACCTCCCGGTCGGCATACGACGTCTCCACCGCGACCATCGCGCAGATGCGCGCCGACCTGCGGGCCGGCCGCGTGACCTCGCAGGAGATCACGCGCGCCTACCTCGACCGCATCGCCGTCTACGACTCCGGGCCGTACGCCTTCCACGCGTTCATCACGGTCGCCGAGGACGCCATGAAGCAGGCGAAGGCGGCCGACAAGGCCCGGAAGAAGGGCAGCACCGCGGAGCTGCTCGGCATCCCCATCGCCGTCAAGGACATCTACGACACCGCCGACATGCCGACCACCGGGGGCACCCGCGCCCTGGAGGGCTGGCAGCCGGAGACCGACGCCCACCAGGTCGCGCTGCTCCGCGAGGCCGGCGCGGTGATCATCGGCAAGACCAACACGTCCGAGTTCGCCAACTCCGGCGGGTACTCCGAGTCCGGCTACGAGCAGACGTGGAACGCGCTGTACCCGTCCAAGACGTCGTTCGGCTCCAGCGGCGGGTCCGCGGTCGCGGTCGCCACCGGGATGGCCGCCGCGGGGATGGGCTCGCAGACGGGCGTGTCGCTGTACGCCCCCGCGACGGGGAACAGCCTCACGACGTTCCGCGGCACCGACGGCATGGCCAGCGTGCACGGGGTCATGCCGCTGACGTGGGGGCAGGACTACGCCGGACCCATCGCCCGCACGGTGACGGACCTCGCGTACCTGCTCAACGCGACCACGGGGACCGACCCCAAGGACCCGCTGACCGCGCAGGCGGACCGGTACCGGCCGACGGACTGGACCGACGCGCTGGACCCCTCGGCCCTGGCCGGGGCGCGCATCGGCTACCTGCCCACCTCGTTCGTCTCGTCCTACGCCGACGACGGCACCGGGGAGGCGGTCCGGGCGCGGTTCGCCGACCTCGAGGCCGCCGGCGCGACGATGGTCGAGATGACCCCGCCCCCCAGCGGCGGCGCGAGCCCGGGCGGGTCGCGGAACGAGGAGGGCTGGGCCCGGTACATCGGCCTGCACCCCGACTTCCCGTACCCGGACGGGGACGCCCTGCTGGCCTCCCCGCTGGTGCTGCCGTACAACCAGCGGACGCTGCGGGACACCCCGCGGATGACCGAGGAGCAGGTGGACGCCTGGCTCGCGTACCGCAACCAGTACAAGGCGCGCATCGCCGCCTGGATGGACGCGGCGGACGTCGACGCCGTCGTCTACCCCGGGTTCCTCAGCGACGTCTACAACAACGACAGCGCGAACAACCAGCTCACCGCGGACCGCGGGACCGGGGTCCTGACCTCGGCGGTCGGGCTGCCGACCGTCGTCGTGCCGGTCGGGACCAACCCGCACGGCTACTCGATGTCCATGCAGCTCATGGGCAGGGCGTGGGACGACGCCGCGGTCCTGGGGATGGGGTACGCGCTGGAGCAGCAGGCCGACGGGCAGCTGCTGACCTCCTTCGCCCCGCCCCTGGCGTACGACCCGACGCGGCCCCCGCACTCGTTCCGACAGGGTCGCCCG
The DNA here is from genome assembly GCF_037153975.1 of Aquipuribacter sp. SD81. NCBI lineage: Bacteria > Bacillati > Actinomycetota > Actinomycetes > Micrococcales > Intrasporangiaceae > Aquipuribacter > Aquipuribacter sp. SD81. Next base: position 24,928 of record NZ_JBBAYJ010000008.1, on the reverse strand, counting down.
GAGCACTCCTTCGAGACCGGTCGCCCGGCGCACGCCCCCGGGTCCGGCCCCGCCACCGGCCGGCTCCCGGAGTCGCAGTACAGCGACTGACCGGCACGTGGGGACGACGGAGGCCCGGCCCTGCGCCGGGCCTCCGTCGTCGCGTGGGGGCGGCTCACCCCGACGCGGACGTGTCCTCGAACAGGCGGCGCAGCTCGTCGGCCAGGTCGGCCGGGTGCGTCAGCGGCCCCGCGTGCCCGGCGCCGGGGACGACGTGTCGTCGCCCCTGGGGCAGGTGGTCGAGGACGTGCTGCGCGCTGGCGGTGAACAGCGGCCGGGTGCCTGAACCGTGCAGCACGGTCACCGGCGCGTCGATCCTGCTCAGCACCTCCGGGGCCTCGGGCATGACGCCGTCGTAGCCGACGAGCTGCCCGAAGACGTCGAGCACGTGAGGGGCGTACCTCCCGGTCGCCCGGAAGTAGCCGGCCGCGTCCGCCGCGTCGAGGTCGTCGGGGGTGAAGGGGAACGCGGCCATGGCCCGCGTGGCGCCTGGCAGGTCGCCGGCGTCGACCAGCTCACGACCCCGGACGAGGGCGCCCCCCAGCGCGGCGCGCTGCTCCTCGTCCATGCAGGGACCCGCGATCGGTTCGTACGCGGCGGTGGCCCTGACGGCGGCCGAGCGGGAGGCGACCGCGAGGGCGTGCCCCGCGCCGGATGACCAGCCGACCAGCCCGACGGGTTCCCCGACGCTCTCGACGTACGTCGTGTAGTCGGTGACAATCCGGTCGATGCGGAGGTTCGGGTTCCCGTCGCTGCGCCCTCGACCTCGCATGCTGGGCAGGTGGCACGTGAACCGGCCCACCAGGTGGGGCAGCAACGCCCGCCAGTCGACGTCCCCGTCGCCCAGCACCCCCTGCAGCAGCACGAGCGGCGGACCCTCGCCGTGGACGGTCGCGCGGATCGTGACACCGTCGTCGACGACGACCTCGTGGCTCCGCGGCACCTGCATGACCGGCTCCCGTCCTCGCGCGGCTGCTGCCCGATCGTCCCGGCGCACGACCGGTGGCGCAAGGCATCCCGGCGGTCCGACCGTCCGTACACGGCACCGGGCCCCGTCGTCGGCGGCGGAGCGCGGGTGGGGCTCCCCTGGCTCGTCCGGTCACCCGCTGATCTCGTCGTCACCTCCCGGGCGCACGACGCCGGCGGGCCGTACCGCCCGCTTCGGCCAGTGGCCCCGCCACCGGAGGCTGCGGGCGTCGAGCTCACGGAGCAGGGCGTCGCCCTCGGCCAGCACCTGCTCGGCCAGCGCGACCGCACCGGCGAGCTGCGCGTCGTCCAGCTGCGCGAAGGCAGGAGAGCGCCGCCGGTCGAGGACGTCGTACCAGCGCCCGCCGACGGCGTGGTCGAGCAGGATGCGCCCGAAGCAGTGGTCCTCGGTCACCACCCAGCCGCCCGCTCGCGCCGCCCGCGGCAGGTCCTCGCGGGTGAGGGCCCGGTACCGGGCGAGCAGCCGGTCCCGCTCGGCCGTGCCCTGAGGCCGTCCCTCGCCACCGGTCGTCGCCGCCGCCACCGTCCGAGTCTGCCGGTGTGGCCCGTGGAGCGCGCGAGGGGTCGGCCGCCGCCGCGACGCTCGGGACCGGGGTACCTGAGGTGCGTGGGCACGGACAGGAACCCTCTCGAGGGACGGCAGCAGCACAGACACCCACGACCGCGTCGACGCCAGCGGGACGATGACTCTCGGCCACGACGGGCGCCTGCGCTCCTTCGGCATCGAACCCACGCCCGGTGGACGTCTCACAGATCCACTGAACAGGAGTGGTTACCTGTCGACGGTTTTCACGTGCGTCTGCTGTACCGCCCCCTGACCTGCACGTTCATGGGCCATCCGTCGTTCGGGGGCACGGGACGGGCACAGTTCTCACCACGTCGCTCGATCCGTAGGTGACCGCTGCTGGTCGGTGACCACCGGACACGGACGCGCGCCGGGCTCCCACGTCGTGGGGCTCTCGGCGGGCACGAGGACTGCGCGCGCAGGGCGGGCAACGCGGACGTGCATGGACAGCGCACAGGCGTGCACGCACACGACACACGGAGCCTCGCGCCGCTGCCACGTTGCGGTCAGCGGTCCGACCGCGACCGCGACATCCCGTTCGAGAGGGGACCCACCATGGGCTTCGTCACCGCGCCGGACGGCGCGCAGATCCACTACAAGGACTGGGGCGAGGGCCGCCCTGTCGTGCTCAGCCACGGCTGGCCGTTGCACGCCGACAGCTGGGAGGCGCAGCAGCTGCTGCTCGCCGGGAACGGCTACCGCGCCATCGCCCACGACCGGCGGGGGCACGGCAGTTCCACCCAGACCTGGCACGGCAACGACATGGACACCTACGCGGCCGACCTCGCCGCCCTGCTCGAGGCCCTCGACCTCCACGACGTCACCCTCGTCGGGTTCTCGACCGGCGGCGGTGAGGTCACCCGCTACATCGGCCGCTACGGCACCGAGCGCGTCGCGCAGCTCGTGCTCGTCTCCGCCGTGCCGCCGCTCATGGTCCGCCGCGACGACAACCCGGGCGGCGTGCCGGTCGAGGTGTTCGACGGCATCCGCGCCGGGTCTGTCGCGGACCGTTCCCAGCTGTACCGCGACCTCGCGGACGGGCCGTTCTTCGGTCACAACCGCGAGGGCGCGAACGTGTCGGAGGGGATACGACGGGCCTTCTGGCTGCAGAGCATGGCGTGTGGCGCGCGCAACGCCTACGAGTGCATCCGTGCGTTCTCCGAGACCGACTTCCGTGCCGACCTGGCCGCCGTCGACGTGCCGACGCTCGTCATCCACGGCGACGACGACCAGGTCGTGCCGTTCGAGGTGGGCGGGCAGGCCTCGGCGGCACTCGTCGCCGACGCCAAGCTGCTCGTGTACCCGGGCGCCCCGCACGGCATCACCGACACCCACAAGGACCAGCTCGGCGCCGACCTGCTCGCCTTCCTCGGGGAGGTGGCGGGGTGAGGCGCTCTCTTCGCGCCGCGCTGGCGTACGTCACCGCCGCGGCCGTCACCCTCACCGCCGGCGCGGCGGCGTCTGCTCCTGCGAGCGCTTCGCCGCCCCGGCCCGCGGCGGCGAAGCCGACCGTCGTGCTCGTGCACGGCGCGTTCGCCGACGCCTCGAGCTGGACCCCGGTCACCGACCGGCTCCTGGCCGCCGGCTATCCCGTGCTCGCCCCGACCAACCCGCTGCGCGGCGTCACGACCGACGTGCAGTACCTGCGCGAGGTCCTCGCGTCAGTGTCGGGGCCCATCGTGCTCGTCGGGCACTCCTACGGCGGGTTCGTCATGACGAACGCCGCCGCGGGCGACGCCGACGTCGAGGCGCTGGTGTACGTGGCGGCCTTCGCGCCGGAGATCGGCGAGACCGCCGGCGGCATCTCGCAGTCGGCGGGCACGTCGCTGCTCACCCCCGACCGCCTCGACATCCACCCCTACACCGGCGCCGACGGCGCCACGCACTATGAAGCCACCATCAAGGTCGAGCACTACCGGGAGGTGTTCGCCGCCGACGTGCCACCGCGGACGGCGGCCTCTCTGGCGGTGTCGCAGAAGCCGGCGGACGTCTCGACGCTCTTCGCGCCGTCGGGCGAGCCCGCCTGGCGCGACGTGCCGACGTGGACCCTCGTCGCCACCCAGGACAACGTCATCCCGCCGGAGGCGCAGCGCGCCATGGCCTCGAGGGCCGGCGCCACCACGGTCGAGGTCAAGGCCTCGCACTCCGTCGCCCTCTCCTCACCGGCGAAGGTCGCCGCGCTCGTCATCGACGCGGCCCGCACCGTGCAGGTCAGCCCGTGACGGGCCCCGGCGGGCCGTCACCGCGCCCGGACAGCAGGCGGCTGCAACGACGGGAGGACGGCCCCGGCACCATCGTGCTCGTCCACGGCTTCTGGGTGACCTCGCGGTCGTGGGAGCACTGGAAGGCCCGGTACGAGTCGCTCGGGTACACCGTGCACACCCCCGCCTACCCGGGCTTCGAGGTCGAGGTGGAAGGGCTGCGCGCGGACCCGACGCCGGTGCGGCAGCTGACGATCCGAGCCGTCGTCGACCACCTGTCGGCGTTCCTCGACGGCCTCCAGCCGGGCTCCGCCGGCAGCGGGAGCAGCAGGCCCGTGCTGATCGGGCACTCGGCGGGCGGCTGCTTCGTGCAGGTACTCCTGGACCGCGGGTACGGCTGCGCGGGCGTGGCGCTCAACTCCGCCCCGCCGGAGGGGGTCCGGACCACCCCGCCGAGCCAGCTCCGGTCGGTGCTGCCGGTGGTGCGCAACCCGCTCAACAGGAGGGCGGCGATCGGTCTCACCCGCCAGCAGTGGCGCTACGCGTTCGCCAACACGTACCCGCAGGGGCACTCCGACGCGCTGTACGACCGGTACCACGTGCCGGCGTCGCGGCGGGTGCTGCTGGACTCGGTGCTGGCGAACTACCTGCCAGGACGGCAGGACGCGTGGGTCGACTACGGCAACACCTCCCGCGCACCGCTGCTGCTGCTGTCCGGTGGGGAGGACCACCTCATGCCGCCCGTCGTCCAGGCGGACACCCTCGCCCGCTACCACGGGCATGGCACGGTCACCGAGCAGGAGGTCCTCGACGGCCGCCCGCACCTCATGGGCGCGGGACCGGGTTGGGAGGAGGTCGCCGACCGCTCGCTCGAGTGGGCGCTGGAGCACGCCGGCTGGCGGACGCCGACCTCCGCGACCACCGCGTCGACCCCGCCCGCGGGGCGCTGAGCCGTGCTCCTCCTCCTCGGGGACGGCTGAGCGGTGGTCACCCTCACCTACGTCGGCGGTCCCACCACGCTGCTCGACGTGGCGGGGTGGCGGGTGCTCACCGACCCCACCTTCGACGCCCCCGGCCGCACCTACCGGTTCGGCTGGGGGACGTCGTCGACGAAGACCACCGGCCCCGCGCTGTTCGCGGGGTCGGTGGTCGCCGACGTCGTGCTCATCAGCCACGACCAGCACGCCGACAACCTCGACGACGCCGGTCGGGAGCTGCTCCCCGGCAGGACGGTCCTCACAACCCGACCCGCGGCAGCCCGCCTCGGTGACGGCGCCCGCGGTCTACGGGCGTGGGAGTCGACCCGGCTCACCGCCCCCGGCCGCCCGGACCTGGTCGTCACCGCGACGCCGTGCCGGCACGGCCCGCCAGGCAGCCGGCCGATCGTCGGGGAGGTGGTCGGGTTCGCGCTGCAGTGGGAGGGGCAGCGCGGCGGGGCCCTGTGGGTCTCCGGTGACACCGTGCTCTTCCCCGGCGTACGACACGTCGCCCGGCGCATCGACGTCGGCATAGCCGTCCTCCACCTCGGCGGGGTGCGCTTCCCCGCCACCGGGCCGCTGCGGTACTCGATGACCGGTGCGGACGCCGTCGCGCTGTGCCGGGAGCTGCGACCGCGGGTGGTCGTCCCGGTGCACCACGAGGGCTGGTCGCACTTCGCCCAGCCGCGCGAGGAGCTCCAGCGGGAGCTGGCCGACCCCGCCATGACAGCGGCCGTCATGTGGCCGGTCCCCGGCGAGCCCATGGCGCTGACCGGCTGACGAGGCGGCCCTTGCAGCGGGCCCGTCGGCGCTGGACGATCCTCTCCGTCCTGCGCCTGCTCCTGAGGAGTGGTGTCACGTGCCTGTCCTCGACACCGACGCCCTCGCGCCGCACGAGCGGAGCGAGGCCATCGTCACGCACATGCGCGAGGTCGCGTACGCCTCCCACGTCGTCGTGCTCGACCCGGCAACCGCGTTCATGCGTACCGACGTCCACACCCTCGGCGACGTCCGGCTGGTCCGCCTCCACCGCTCAGGCCTGCACATGGAGGTCACGCGGGAGCGCGACGACGTCGTGCCCGCGGTCGCGCTCACGCTCGGCACGGCTGCCCGCGCCCACTGGGAGCAGTTCGGGCACGTCGTTCGGCAGCGGCGCGGTGTCGTGGAGATGATGGAGCTGCACCGGCCGCACACCAGCAACAGCGAAGGGAACCCCGGCGGCTGGAGCCTCACGATTCCCTTGACGGCGCTGAGGCTGCCGGCGCAGACCGTCACCCGGGCACGGCCCGCGCTCGCCCGGAGCCCGCTGCAGGCCGTGTACGCACAGCACCTCCGCGCGTTGACCCGACGGTTGGCAGAACCAGCCACCGACAGGACCGGGCACGCGCTGACGGTGGGGCAGCTCAGCGCGGCACCGGGCCTGGCCAGCACCGCGCTGACCCGGGCGCTGCTCAGCACCGCGGCCGGGGACCAGCGCACCGCGCGGGAGGCGCTGCGCGAGTCGCTCCTCCCCCGCGTCGAGGTCTTCGTCCTGCGTCACCTGCGGGACCCGGGGCTCAGCCCCAGCACGATCGCTGCGGCGCACCACATCTCCGTGCGTCTGCTGTACCTGGTGCTGGCCGAGGCCGGTGTCCCGCTCGAGCAGTGGGTCATCGAGGAGCGTCTGGCCGGTGCGCACAGGGAGCTCGGCAGCGCCGCGGGGCGTCGGCGAAGCGTCACGGCTGTCGCGATGGGATGGGGGTTCGCGTCACCGGCGCACTTCAGCCGCCGCTTCCTGCGCCGCTACGGCATGACACCGCAGGAGTGGCAACGGCTCGCCCACAGCCACGGGCCGCGAACCTGACCACCTGGCGTGAGCCGTGCACGGGCACAGGGTGTGCACGCAGGGACAAGCACCCGCCGGGTCGTGCCTGGCACAGTGCCGACGCGTCGTCGTAGTCGCCGCGGCGGGGCCGCGGCCGGACCCGGCAGGTGCCCATGAAGGTGCTCGACACCCGCTCGCTCCCCGCGGCCGACCGCGCCCCTGCCTACCAGGAGGCGGTCAGCGCCAACTGCACCAGGAGCCTCGCGTCCTTCGAGGACGAGAGCGGCTTCCACGCCCGGTGCCACGTGCAGCAGCTCGGGGCGGCCAAGGTCTTCACCATCGACGCGTTGGGCATGACGCTGCGGCGCTCCGCGCGTACCGCGCGGGGGATGAACGACTGCCCGGTTGCCGTGGCGCTGCCGATGCGCACGACCAACCGGCTGGAGCGTGGTCGAGACGACCGGCAGACGTTCGGCGCCCGGGACCTCATGCTCGTCGACCTGTCCTCCCCCTACGTCTACGGGTGGAGCGGCGCCGGCGCGTCGTACGCCCTGCACGTCGAGCTCGACGAGCTCGCGGTGCCGATGGACGCGGTACGGCGGGCGAGCGAGCGGCTCGAGAGCAGCCCGCTGTACGGGCTGGTGCGCGACCACGTGCACCGGGTCATGACGACGGCCGAGGAGCTGGCCGCCGCCGGGGCGGGCGCCGAGGTGGGTGCGGCATCGGTGGAACTCATCCGCGCCCTCGTCGTGTCCGCGGGCGGGGACCCTCGGCGGGACGAGTCCTTCCACAACACGCTGCGGGCCCGGGTCGAGGCGTACGTCCGCGCCCACCTGCGTGACCCCGACCTCAGCCCCGCCCGGATCGCCGCCGCGAACGCCATCTCCCTGCGTACCCTGTACAAGCTCTACCAGGGGCGCGACCGCAGCCTCGAACAGGTGATCATCGCCGAGAGGCTCGCCGGAGCCCGGGCCGACCTGGCGCGCACCTCCCTGCGCCACCGGACCATCGCCGCAGTGGCCGCCTCGTGGGGGTTCAGCAACGCGAGCTTCTTCACGAGCCGCTTCTCGCAGGCGTTCGGCGTCACCCCCAGGGAGTGGCGCGCGATGCAGCAGGCGACACAGCAACCGGGCGCGTCCCTGCCGTCGCCCCGCAACCCGGAGCCGGTGACCTCCAGCGGGCCTCCCGAGCGCTGACACCCGCTACCGGTAGTGCCCGCGCGCCGACGCTCCGACGACGGCGGGGGTCCGACAGCTCCGACGAGGACCTGCTGGTCCGTGACCGTCAGAACCTTCCGCGGGCATGGTCGAGTCCCGGGGCTCACTCGACCAGCGGCAGCAGCATCTCGAGCACCGCCCGCTCGGTCTGCCGTGCGGACAGGCCGCCGTCCACACGCAGGACGCGCCACGTGCTCGCGTCGCACAGGGCGACCACCTGGGCCGCGCGCACCGCACGCGCCGTCGGCGTCGTCACCCGCGCTATCGGGCCGGCGAACACGTCCCCGCACCAGCGGACGTGGTAGGCCCGCGCGCGGTCGGCGAGCTCGGGCACCCCCGGAGCCTGGTGGGCCTCCGCGTACAGCTTGAGGATGAGCAGGCCGTGGTGCTCGTAGAACTGCACGAGGGAGCGCACGGTCGCGCGCGCGTCCGCACCTCGCGCGTCCTCCCGGTCGGCCGCCAGACGCGACAGCTCGCGCTCCACCGTCGCGGCGAGCAGTCCGTGCTTGCTGCCGAAGCGACGGACGACCGTCTGCACCGTGACGTCGGCGTCGGCCGCGACGTCCTCCAGCCGGATCCGGTCGTACGGGGTGCTGGAGAAGCGCTCGAGCATCGCGTCGACCACCCGTTCACCGGTCCGCTCGGCGGCCCGCGCCCGCGCCGTCATCCGGTACGGACGAGACGCCTTGACATCCATGTGAGTGACACTAACATCATGTTTTATTAATGTGAGTGACACTCACACCGACATCGAGGAGACCGGCCGTGTACCGAACCCCCGCGCCCCGCCCCACCGCCGACTGCACGCTGCGGGTCCCCACCCGCCTGGGCAGCCTGTCCATCCGCACCGCCGGCTCCCCCGACGGTCCGCCCACCGTCCTGTGGCCGTCGATGTTCGTCGACAGCCACACGTGGGACCGGTTGCTGCCGCTGCTGCCGGCCGACCGCTCCTACCTGCTCGTCGACCCCCCGGGGCTCGGCCTCAGCGACCCGCTGCGCCACGAGAGCGACATCGTCGGCGCGGCCGACGCCGCCGTCGACGCCCTCGAACACCTCGGCCTGCCCGCAGGGGTCGACTGGGTGGGCAACGCCTTCGGCGGTCACGTCGGCTTCGAGCTGGCCGCCCGCCCCGGCGTCCTCCGCAGCCTCGCGGCCATCAGCTCCCCCGCCGAGCCCGTACCGGCTGCGTTGCGACGCCAGATCGTCACGTCACTGCCGCTCATGCGGGCGCTCGGCCCGGTCGCCCCCGTCCGGGAGTCCATCGTCCACGCGATGCTCACCGACGCGTCCGCCGCCGACCCCGGCGTGCGGCAGGTCGTCGTCGACTCCCTGCGCAGGCCGACGAGGCGCAGCGCGGCCCTCGCCGTCCGCTCGTTCATCCTTAACCGGGTCGACGTCACACCCCGCCTCCGCGACGTCACCATCCCCTGCCTGTTCGTCGCCAGCGACGACCGGGGCGACTGGAGCCCCGAGGACGCCGAGGCCACCGCGGCCCTGGTGCCCAGCGCCCGGACCGTCGTCGTCAGGGGAGCACGGACCCTCGTGCCGCTCGAGCAGCCGAGCGAGGTGGCGTCCCTGCTCCGGCAGTTCTGGGCGGAGGCGTGAGCGGTGCTCGGCCAGCTTCCGTCAGGATCGCCGGTGCCCGTCTCCGGTCGGCCGACGAATGTGTCCCACTTCTCGGCCGGCTCCCAGATCGCGTCGGAGGGTCGTGACGGGCCGGGCCCACCCACACCGTGCAGTTCGACGACGGCCCTCGCGGCGCACAGGGTCCGGTGTCATCTTGTTGCGAAGCAGCTCCTGGCTTGTCGCAAGCCAGAGACATCTTGTGGAATGCGGAGGGCGTGGGATTCGAACCCACGGAACGGGGGTGAGTACCCGCTCAACGGTTTGCAAGAGCGTCTGCTGTACCGCTTCTGACCTGGGGGTTCACCCGCGATTAGCGGGCCGGGGGGCACAGGACGGGCACGGACCTTCGCATGACAACGGGCGTCAGTCGGCAACGGTCGGACGCTCACTGGCGCGAAGGCCCGACCGCCGCGTTCGAGTGGGCTCCGCAAACTGAAGTCCCGTCGCCAGCTGGCACGACGCCGCACGACAGGGTCGGCCGACATCACTGCACAGAACAGGTGACACCTATCCGCGCAGTAGTCGCCCCCGCTACTCAGGGCAGACGGAGGGCCCTGTACACCGCGCCGTTGTGAGACGCCTGGGCATCGTTGCCGGTTGCGTCTGCGGGGAGCCTGACGCGGGCGCCGGGAGGACCCCTCCTCACTCATGTGAGGGCAGCCGCCTCCGCAGGGCCTCAAGAAGCTCCGGGTGCGCCGTCGTCCGGGCGAGCACCGGCACGCTGGCCAGAGGCGCCGCGAGCTCGACCTCCTGGCCGCCGGACCACGACCGGCCGGTTCGCGGGTCCAACCACTCTGCCCCCTCGGGCAGGTACACGAGCCGGGACGTGACTCCACGTTCCAGCACGGGTGCCACGAGGATGTCCGACCCGAGCAGGAACTGGTCGTCGACGTCCCAGCAGACGGAGTCGTCTGGGAAGTCGTGGAAGAGCCCCCGCATGACGGGTTGGCCCTCGGTGTGGGCGAGCGACATGACCTCTCGAAGGTACGGCCGCATGGCCTCGCGCAGGTGCACGTACGGCGCGAGGAGGTCGTAGACCTCCTCGCCGTAGCTCCACAGCTCGTTCGGGGCGCCCGTGCGCAGCCGCCGTGAGCCGTCGGCGGCGCGCACGTCGGCGTGCGGAAGCCGGTCGCCGTGCAGGCGCATGACCGGGCAGAACGCGCCGAACTGGAACCACCGCACGAGCAGCTCGTGGAACGCGGGGTCGGTGCTGTCGCCGGCGTGGAAGCCGCCGATGTCCGTGGTGAACCACGGGATGCCCGCGACGCCCATGTGGATGCCCGCCGTCAGCTGACGTCGCAGGTCGGTCCACGTCGAGGAGATGTCGCCGGACCACACGAGCGCGCCGTGGCGCTGGCTGCCGGCCCACGCGCAGCGGACGAGGTTAACGACGTCGGTCTCGCCCGCCGCGCGCAGACCCTCGTCAAAGGCGGCCGCGTACAGCTGCGGGTACACGTTGCCCACCTGCGCCACGGGCCCGAGGTGGTAGCGGTAGTTGTCGAAGTCGTAGACGCCGTACTCCGGCTCCGCCTCGTCGAGCCAGAAGGTGCGGATGCCGTGGGCGAGGTAGTTCTCGCGGCACAGCCGCCACAGCTCCGCCCGCGCGCGGGGGTTCGTCATGTCGAGGAACCGGCTCGGACCCTCGAAGGCCATGTGCGGCGCCATGCCGCGGTCGGTGCGGACGAGGAGGTTCTCCTTGGCGAAGCGGTCGGAGTTCTCGCTGTCGAGGGCGACCTGCGGCCACACCGAGACCATGAGCTCGACACCGTGCTCACGGAGCTCGGCGACCATGGCGGTCGGGTCCGGCCAGAACTCCTCCTCGAAGCGGAAGTCGCCCATCCGGGGCCAGTGGAAGAAGTCGGCGACGACGACGTCGAGCGGCAGCCCGCGACGCCGGTGCTCCCGGACCACCTCCAGCAGCTGCTCCTGGTCGGTGTAGCGCAGCTTGCACTGCCAGAAGCCGAGTCCGCGCTCGGGCATGGGCGGGGCGTGGCCGGTAGCGTCGGAGTACGCGGCCGTGATCTCGGCCGGGGTGTCGCCGACGGTGAGCCAGTAGTCGAGCTGGCGGGTGTGCCCGGCCTCCCACTCGGTGCGGTTTCGCGCGAACGTCGCCCGCCCGACCGCGGGGTTGTGCCACAGCAGGCCGTACCCGGCGCTCGACAGGACGAAGGGGACGCTCGCCTGGGAGTTGCGGTGGGCGAGCTCCAGCGTGCAGCCCTTGAGGTCGAGGACGTGCTGCTGGTACTGCCCCATGCCGTAGAGCTTCTCGTCGGGCCGGGCGTGGAAGGCCGCAGTCAGGGCGTGGTCACCACCGGGGTGGGCGCGCCAGTCTCGGGCCCGCATCTGCAGCGACCCGCCGGTCGGGACCTCCTCGAGGAGCACGTCGCCGCGGGCGTCGAGGAAGCGCAGCCGGCACCGGTGGACGGTGTGCCCGACGGACTCGTACAGCGTCGACGTCGCCTCGGCGACGACCGTCAGCCGCCCGACCCGCAGCCGCGCGGTCGTCGTCGACCCCTGCGGCAGCGGCTGGGGTGCCTCCACCTCGGTCGTCGCCGTGACGTCGGCCGGGGGCAGCAAAGCCCAGTCCGTGTCGAGGACGTCGCCCGTCATGACGGCGCGCACCCGTACGGCGTCGGTGCCCCACGGCTCGACGACGAGGGTCTCGCCGTCTCCTCTCCACACGAGGCGCCCACCGTCGGTCTCGAAGGCGGCCACGTCCACCGTCGGGTCGGTCGTCACGTCGTCGGCAGCCACACCCGCATCGTGGTTGGAGCCCGCTCCGCCCACGAGTGGTAGGGCACGAGGGGGAGCTCGAACGGTCGACCGCTGTCCGCGGGCGGGCGCGGGCCGAACGGCGGGCGACCGCCCTCGGCCGGCTCCGGCGCGGGGACCACGGCCCCGGCGGCGCGCGCACGCCCGGCCCCCACCGGGCGGACCCGGCCCGCGGGATCGACTCGGACCTCCTCGACGTCGACACCGGCGGGCAGGTCGGTCGACTCCACGCACAGCACCAGCGGACCCGCCTCGACCGCGACGCAGCCGCGCACGGCGTCGACGCGCGGATCCGGCCACGTGAACCGCGGCGCCACCGGGAGCAGCAGGCGAATGCGCTCCCCGACCGCGAACCGCCGCGTGACGTCCGCCCAGCCCGGCGGGGCCTCGCCCTCGCCCTGCGGGGTGACGAGCCGCGCCCCCTCTGCCCAGTGCGGGACCCGCAGCCGCACGGTGACGGGCCGGTCCGGCGCCTCGACGACCTCGACGTCCACCTCGCCCTCGACGGGGTAACGGGTGCGGACGCGGAGCGCCAGGTGGCCGCCCCCTGTCAGGCCCACACGCACCTCGGCTCCGGCGTACTGCAGCAGCGTGACGACGTCGCCGCCGCCGGGCGTCTGCTCGACCCCCACCGCGTACGCCTGCCACGACGCGAGGGTGCGAGCCACGTTGGTCGGGCAGCACGACACGTCGAACCACGGCGCGCGTGTGCCGCCCTCGGCACGAGGGTTCTCGGTGTCCTGGTCGACGTCGGAGCCCGCGACGCGCTGCTGCAGCGGGTTGGCGTAGAAGAACGCCCGGCCGTCGGAGCGCGGCGACGTCGCGACCACGTTGAAAAGCGTCCGCTCCATGAGGTCGACGTAGCGCACGTCACCCGTGGCCAGCCACAGCCGCCACGACACCATGACCGAGGCGACGCCGGCGCAGGTCTCGCAGTAGGCCCGGTCCGGTGGGAGCTCCCAGTCCTCGCCGAAGCCCTCGTCCTGGTGCCGGGAGCCCATCCCGCCGGTGATGTAGGTGCGCCGCTCGACGGTGCGGTCCCACTGCCGTCGCACCGCGTCCAGCAGGTCGTCGTCGCCGAGGTCGACGGCGACGTCGACCGCGGCGGCGCCGAGGTACAGGGCACGGACGGCGTGCCCGCGCCACACGTCCGCCTCCCGGACCGGGAGGTCGTCCTGGAAGTACTGCGGTCCCAGCAGCGGGATGGCCCCCAGCCTGCCGTGCCCGCGCCGCTCGACGAAGAGCAGGGCCTGCTCGACGTACCGGCGCTCCTTCAGCGCACGCCCGAGCTCGGCGAGACCGAGCTCGACCTCTGGGTGGCCGCAGATGCCGTCGCGACCGGAGGAGCCGAACTCGCGGCACACGTGGTCGGCGAGACGGCGGGCCACACGGACCAGCTCGTCCTCCGGGGCCGTGCGGGCCCGCGCCACCGCGGCCTGGAACAGGTGCCCCGCGCAGTACAGCTCGTGGCCCTTCTCGAGGTCGCTCCAGCGGGGGTCCTGGCCGTCGTGGCCGAAGCACGTGTTGAGGTAGCCGTCGTCGTCCTGGGCTGCGGCGACCCGGACGGTGAGCCGGAGCAGCATCGCCTCGGCGTCGGGGTCGCCGGTCCTCGCGTGCTCCCACGCGAGCGCCTCCATCAGCTTGTAGACCTCGGAGTCGGAGAACTGCCAGCCCGGCCGGTACCCACCGGTCGTCCCGGTGAGCACCCGGTCGAAGTTGTCCAGCCAGCCGAGCCGCTCCAGCCACGCGAAGCAGTGGGCGAGCGTGGCGTAGCCGTTCACCCGCTGCCGCTCCGCCCAGAAGCCGTCGGTGAGCACGACCTCGTCGAGGTCGACCCCGCGACGGGACGCGCCGCTGGGTACAACCGGACGGGCGCCGGATGCGTCGAGGGGGGCAGCGGCTCGTGCCGCCGCGGTTGCACGCGGCGGTGCGGTGTGGGTCACGTGGTCCTGCCTTCTAGTCCTTGACGGCGCCGGCGGTGACGCCGGCGGCCACGTAGCGCTGGGCGATGACGAGCAGCACCGCAGCAGGCACCGACGCGACGACGGCCGTGGCCATGATGGCGTTCCACTGCGTGGTGTTGTTGCCGATGTAGGCGTAGATGCTCAGCGTGATCGGGATCGCGTCGCCGTTGCGGTTGAGGGTCGAGGCGAACACGAAGTCCGACCACGCCCAGAGGAAGGCGAACAGCGACACGGTGATGACGGTGTTGCGGCTCAGCGGCAGCACGATGGAGCGAAAGGTGCGCCACGTGCTGGCGCCGTCGACCTTCGCGGCGTTGATGAGCTCGTCCGGCAGGCCGCTGATGAAGGCGGTGAAGAGCAGCACCGCGAACGGCACGGCGATGGTCGAGTCGGCGATGACGAGTCCCCAGACCTCGTTGAGCAGGCCGAGGCGGACGTAGATCGCGTAGAAGCCCATGGCCATGACCACGGCGGGGATCATCTGTGCGACGAGCAGCAGGAACGACACCGCACCGGCGCCGGGCGGGCGGAGCTTGGCCAACGCGTAGCCGGCGGGCGCGGCCACGACCACGGTCAGCACGACCGTCGCGAGGCCGATGAAGAGGCTGGTCGCGAGGGCCGGGAGCTGTTGGTCGAGGACTGCCCGGTAGCCCTCGAAGGTGGGGTCGACCGGGAAGAGCTGGGGCGGGTCGCGGCGCAGGTCCGACGTGCGGGTCAGCGACACGTTGAGGATCCAGTAGACCGGGAAGAGCATGACCGCGGTGAGCAGGACCCCGATCGCCGTGAGCCCCCAGCTCCTCGGGCGTGGCCGCCGCCGGGTGGCCGCGCGGGAGGTGGTCGTGGTGGTGGTGGCGCTCACGAGCGGGCCTGCCGACGCTGCAGCCACAGGTAGAGGAAGCCACCCGCGAGCGCGACGAGGATGAGGAGGTTGCCGACGGCGGCCGCGGGCGAGAAGTCCGGCCGGCCGGTGCCGAACGCCTCCCGGTAGGACCAGACGGCGAGCGTCGTGGACGCTCCGGCGGGACCGCCGCTCGTCATCACCCAGATGATGTCGACGACCTTGAGCGTGTAGATGAGACCGAGCAGCAGGGTGACGGTCGACACGGGCACGAGCAGCGGGAAGGTGATGCGGGTGAACTGCTTCCAGCCGCCGGCCCCGTCGAGCGCGGCGGCCTCGTACAGCTCGCCGGGGATGTTCTGCAGGCCGGCGTAGAGGATGACGAGGTTGAAGGGGATGCCGAGCCAGATGTTGGCGATGGTCACCGAGGCGAGCGCCCAGCCCGGAGAGGTGAGCCAGTTGACCTGGTCGACGCCGAAGAGGGCGAGGAAGGCGTTGACGACGCCGTTCTCGCTGTTGAGCATCCACGCCCACGCGGAGGCGGAGACGATGAGCGGCAGGAGCCACGGCACGAGGAACAGCGCCCGCAGCCACATCGACAGCGGGAAGTGGCGTCGGAAGAAGACGGCGAGGGCCAGCCCGAGCGCGTACTGGAAGACCAGCGAGACGCCGGTGAACACCACCGTGTTGAACACCGCCTGGTCGAACAGCCGGGAGGTCACGACGTCGACGTGGTTCTGCAGGCCGACGAACTCCGCGTCGCCGGTCACGAAGGCGCGGATCGTGTAGTCGTGCAGGCTCAGGTCGACGTTGCGGTACAGCGGGTAGGCGTAGAAGGCGACGAGGTAGGCCAGCAGCGGCGCCATGAACAGCAGCGCGGTCCAGCGGCTGCCGGATCGCCCGCCGCGGCGTCCGGTGGGCCGCGGGCCGGCCGGGGCGTGGGGGCCGTCCCCTGACGGCACCACCCCGGGGTCGCCTGCGCCAAGGTCCCGCACGACGTGTGCGGTCCTGCCTCTCGCCTCGCGCACGGGCGGGACGCTCATGGGTCTCCTCCTCCTGCTCGCAGCGACCTGTCGCTGCCGGTGGGCCACGCGCCCGGCGGTCGTGCCCGCCGGGCGCGTGGGTGTCCGGCCTCGCGGTCAGCCGACCTCGGAGCTCGCGTCGGTCTGGGCCTGGGACAGGGCCTCCTCCGCGGAGAGGCTGCCGCTGAGGGCCTGCTGCACCGCGGTCCACAGCTGCTCGGAGATGATCGGGTAGTCCGTGCCGAGGTTGTCGCTGGTGCGACCCTTGGCGCTGCGGACCGCGTCGACCCACGGCTGCAGGCTGTCGTCCTCGCTCAGCAGCGCCTCCTGCCCGTCCTCGGTCGGCGGGATGTAGTACGCGAACGTGGTGGCGGTCTCGACCGCGCCCTCGGTGTCGGTCATGCACTCCGCGATCTGGCTGGTGACCTCGTACCGCGAGGTGTCCTCCTGCACCGGCGCGATGAGGAACTCACCACCGGTCGGCGTCGGTGCGACGCCTCCGTCCTGGCCCGGGATCTGGATGATGCCCGTCTCGAAGTCGGCCTCGAGAGCGCTGTTCACCTGCCACGTGCCGTTCTCGGCGAAGGCGAAGTTCCCGGTGAGGAACTCCTCCCAGACGGTGTTCTGAGAGTTGGTGATGACGGTGTTCGGCGCCAGTCCCTGCTCGAGCCAGTCCGTCCACAGCGTGAGCGCCTCGACGGCCTCCGGCGAGTCCAGCTGCGTGAGGTCGGCACCTGCGCCCCAGAACCACGGGAGGAACTGGAACGAGCCCTCCTCGGTCCCGATGGCGGAGAACGTGATGCCCTCGCTGCCGGCCTCGGTGACCGTCTGCAGCGCCGTCGTGAGGGAGTCCCAGTCGGTGATGGACGCCGGGTCCACGCCGGCCTCGGAGAGGACGTCGGCGTTGTAGTACAGGGCGAGCGTGTTCGCCCCGATCGGGATGCCGTAGGTCTCGCCGTCGACCTCGCCGGCCGCGAGCAGGTTCGGGTCGATGTTCGAGGTGTCGAGGCCGAGCTCGTCGACCGTGGTGACGATGCCGGTCTCCGCCAGCGTCGACACGGCCGGGTTGTCGAGCAGGATGATGTCGGGGCTGGTGCCCTCCTGGGCGCTCAGCAGCGCCTGGTTGGTGAGGGCGGTGGTGTCGTAGGCGGTCCGCTCGATGGTGACGCCGGCCTCGTCGGCGCACGCCTCGACACGGTTCTGCCAGTCGCTGCCGGCCTCGTGCTGGGGGTAGGGGTCCCACCACGTGTACGTGCCGCCGGCTGCGGCGTCGCCGTCACCGGCGCCGGCGGCGGCGGTCGACCCGTCGAGCGCGGCCTCGTCGGACGCGCACGCCGCGAGGGCGAGCAGGCAGGCGGTCGCGGCGACGGCAGTCGCGGCGCGCCGGTGGAGATGGGTTCGCACGGTGTTCCTCCTTGAACGGGTGGTGCGTGGACGCGACGCGCTGCGCGCGACGCGTGCGGACGTGACGGTGGGGCGGTGGGGTCGGAGCGGTGGGACGTGACGCCGTCAGGGACGACGGGACGTGCTGCCCCGGTCGTCGAGGACCGGGGAGACCAGCCGTACGACGTGCGGCTCCGAGGCAGCTGCCGCGCCGTTCTCGATGCGCTTCACCAGCTGGCGGACCGCCATGCGCCCGAGCCGGTCGGGCGCGCTCTCGACGAAGCTGTAGGGCAGGCAGAAGTACTGCGCGAACTGGCTCGACCAGCGGCCCACGACCGACAGGTCGTCGGGGGCCCGCAGCCCGCGCGCGCTGAGCACCGAGGGCAGGGCGGTGCCCGCGGCCTCGTTGTTGAGCAGCAGGCCGGTGGCGCCCGGGTGGGCGTCGAGCAGCTCGTGGATCCGCTGCGAGACGTCCGCCTGGTCAGGTGGGCCGTAGGCGGTGTGCAGCACGACACCGCGTCGCACCGCCTCCTCGCGGGCGGCGTCCTGCAACCGCCACACGTAGGCCCCGCCGCGCTCGACGACGTGCTCCGGCTGGGACAGCAGCACGAGCTCGCGGTGACCGAGCCGG
This sequence comes from Aquipuribacter sp. SD81, assembly GCF_037153975.1. Taxonomy (NCBI): domain Bacteria; kingdom Bacillati; phylum Actinomycetota; class Actinomycetes; order Micrococcales; family Intrasporangiaceae; genus Aquipuribacter; species Aquipuribacter sp. SD81. The sequence continues at coordinate 6,902 of NZ_JBBAYJ010000008.1, read as the reverse complement.
TGAAGGTGCTCCACCATGAGCCGCCCGGCCTCCTCGAAGTCGAGGTCGAAGACGTCGACGCCGCGGCAGTCGGCCGGCAGCCCGACCAGGGCACCCGGCTGGCTCGCCTGCTGCAGCACCGGCACGCGGGCGTCCTGCTCGGCGACGTTCAGGAGCACGACACCGTCGACCATCCGCGAGGAGAGCACCCGCTCGAGCGCGGCGGGTCCGTCGGGCTCGCTGATGAGCAGGACGTCGTAGCCCAGGGCGCGTGCGGTGTTCGAGACGCCGAGGAAGTACTGCATCATCGCCGGGGCGAACTCGTCGTCGTAGAACTGCGCCAGCAGTCCGAGGACCTTGGTCTGCGACGTTGCGAGCGCCCGGGCGCCGGCGTTCGGCGTGTAGCCGAGCTGCTCGACCGCGGCCGCCACGCGGCCGCGGACGTCCTCGGACAGGGACCGCTTCCCCGACAGCGCGTAGCTGACGGTGCTGCGGGACACACCCGCGACACGGGCCACGTCGCCGATGGTCGCCACGAGCTGCTCCTTTCCGGACGACGACGGTCCGCTTCGGCGGAACCGGTTCGACACGGCGTCGAGGGGCCGTCCTGGCGCCGATGACAGCAGCGGGAGCGGAACCGCGTCAAGTGTCGGAGGAAAATTTGTCGAACCGGTTCGCCAGACGCGCACCGAGTTGCGCGGCGGGACAAACTCGGTGATAGCCCGTCCCACCTGCGTCGATGCGACTGGCGGCCGTGTCGGCGTGCCCGTTCCTACGGACCGGAGACAGGTGCACTACGTACCGACCGGGCCCTTCAGGACCAGGAAATGGCGAAGCGGTTCGACTAATCGACTCGCCGCCACGGGTTGACGGTCCAGCCGCGGCGGCGTACACACTGCGACAGCCACCCGTTTGGATCCGTTTGGCACATCACGCTGTCGAACCGGTTCGACACAGTGGCGTCGCACGAGGTCGTGCCAGGCGTCGTGCGGTCCCCCGACCACGAAGGAATCGGAGATCCCAGCGATGGAGCTGACGCCACACCACCACCCACGTCCGGGTGGTGCACGTCTCGCCAGGAGCGCCCTCGCCGGCGTCGCCGCGGGCGCGCTGCTCGCGGCCGGTCTCGCGGCCGCGCCCGCCCAGGCGGCCCTGCCCGCGCCCACCGTCCACTACGACTTCGACGGCGACCTGACCGGCGGCGTCGTCGCCGACTCCAGCGGGTCCGGTCTCGACGCGACGCTCGTCAACCCGGGCACCGCCTCCAGCGTCGACGGGCCGGACGGCCGCGCCCTGTCGCTTCCCGGTGGCGCAGCCGCCACGAGCGCCTACGTCCGCCTACCCCGAGGCGTCCTCGAGGGCTCGACGGACCTCACGGTCTCCGTCCGCGCCCTGTGGGACGGCACGGGCGGGCCATGGCAGCGCCTGTTCGACCTCGGCTCGAACACCACCCGGTACTTCTTCGCCACGCCGTCCAACGGCGACGGGCGGCTGCGGACCGCGATCACCGTCGGCGGCGGCGGCGCCGCCGAGGACGTCGTCACGGGCGGGGCGGCGATGCCCGCGCAGCAGTGGCGCACCAACACCGTCGTGCTCGACACCGACGACGACACGCTCACCCTCTACCTCGACGGCGTCGCCGTCGGCTCGACCGAGACCGACGTCACCGGCGCGCAGCTGCTCACCGCGACGGCGACGAGCTCCGGCTACATCGGCCGCGCGTTCTACCCGGACCCGCTGCTCTCCGGTGACGTCGACGACTTCCAGGTCTTCCACTCCGCCCTCGACGCCGAGCAGGTCGCCGAGCTCTACGGTGCGGAGCTGCCGACCCTCGACGCCGTCGCGGCCACGGAGTTCAGCATCCGCACGGCCATCGGCACGGCTCCGGACCTCCCCGCCGGCGTCCTCGGTGAGTTCTCCGACGGCTACGACCGCCAGGTCCCTGTCGAGTGGGAGCCCGTCGACGCCACGCAGTACGCGCAGGCGGGCCGCTTCACGGTGACCGGCACCGCGGGCGGCACGACCGTCACGGCGACGGTCGACGTCGTCCGCGAGGGCGAGCTCACCGTCGACCTCGGCAGCGACACCGGGGACTTCCTCGGCGGCGCGGCCGGTGTGCTGTACGGGTTGTACGACGACGGCATGCCGAGCGACACCCTCGTCGAGGGCTTCGGGCTGCGGACGGTCGCGACCAAGGGCCAGGACGGCGCCCAGCACCCCGGCTCGGACGCGCTGGAGGTGCTCGAGTCCCTCGCCCGCACCACCGAGGGCAAGGTCTACGTCCGCACGACGGACTACTACCGCGGCTTCCCCTACCAGTGGCCCGGTGACACACCCACGGAGCGGCTCGAGGGCTACTTCGACGTCATGGAGATGCAGCTCGACCAGATCGCCGAGCTGCTCGCCGAGAAGCCCGAGCTCACCGACAACGTCGTGATCGAGCCGTTCAACGAGCCCGAGGGCAACATGTTCGGCACTGGGCAGTGGAGCTACAACCGGGTCAGCTGGCTCAACGACCCGACGGACTACTTCGCCGCGTGGGACCGCTCCTACCGCCTCATCGAGGAGAAGCTTCCCGGGGTCGAGATCGCCGGGCCGGGCACCAGCGTGCTGTTCGGCCAGGTCCGCGGCTTCATGGAGCACACGCTGGAGGCCGGCACCACCCCGGACATCATCACGTGGCACGAGCTCAGCGACCCCGCCACCATCCGCGACTCGGTCGAGCGCTTCCGCAGCTGGGAGGACGAGCTCTACGCCGGCACCGACCGCGAGGGCACGCACCTGCCGATCAACGTCAACGAGTACGCCTTCAACTATCACACCTCCGTGCCCGGCCAGATGATCCAGTGGATCTCCGCGGTCGAGGACTCGAAGGTCGAGGGCATGATCGCGTTCTGGAACATCAACGGGAACCTCGCGGACTCCGCGGTCGGCTCCGACCGGGGCAACGGCCAGTGGTGGCTGTACAACGCGTACTCCGCCATGACGGGGCACACCGTCGAGGTCACCCCGCCGCAGCCCGGCGAGAGCTACACCCTCCAGGGCGTGGCGACGCTCGACGAGGAGCGGCGGATGGCGAAGGCCATCATCGGCGGCAAGGAGGGCGCCTCCTACGTCAACATGATCGACGTCCCCGCCGACGTCTTCGGTGACGAGGTGCGGGTCACCGTCGAGGAGATCCCGTGGACGGGCCAGCTCGGCGACTCGCCGCAGCCACGGTTCGTCGACGAGCTCACCGTCGACGTCGTTGACGGCGCCATCGGCCTCGACTTCGGCGGCGCGCGCCTCCCGGGCCTCACGGAGTCCTCCGCGTACGAGATCACCGTGACGCCGGTCGGCACCGGCGAGACCACGCAGGTGCCCCCGACGTCGTTCGACGCCTCCTTCGAAGCCGAGGCGGCCACCTGGGTCGGCGGCGCCGGCTACAGCCGCAACGGCCCCGAGGGCAGCCCGCAGAACGTGAGCGGCTTCTTCACCTCGGGCCTGTACAACGTCGGCGGCCTGCGCACGGGCGTCGACGGGCGGCTCGACTTCACCGTCGAGGTGCCGGAGGACGGCACGTACGACCTCCAGGTCTTCACCAGCACCCTCAACACCTTCGAGCGGGTGCAGGAGCAGGGCCCGACCAACGTGTTCGTCCGGGTCGACGGGGCCGCGGAGCAGGAGCTCTTCCTGCCGCTCGGCTACAAGTGGGTGGTGTGGGACCACGCCGACACCACCGTCGAGCTGACCGCCGGCACCCACACCATCTCGCTGGCGACCCGCAGCCTGGACGGCACGCAACAGACCGTCGGTGACGCGATCATCGACCGGATCGTCCTGAAGAAGCCGTCCCCGACCTCCGCCACGGCGGTCTACGAGGCGGAGCTGGCCGAGCCCTTCGGCGCCGACGCGCGCTACGACCTCACCGGTGAGATCTCCGGTGCCGGTGGCGCCGCGGTCGGCGAGGGGGACGAGCTCACCTTCTGGGTGTACGCGGCCGAGCCCGGTGAGCACACGCTCACCGTCGACGCCGCGGACGACGGGACGGGCACCCTGCTCGTCGGCGGCACCGAGGCCAGCGGCCTCAGCGGGACCACCGCCGTGCCCGTCTACCTCAACGGCGGCGTCAACAAGGTCGTCGTCACCGGCGACCTCGTCGTCGACCGGCTCGTCGTCGAGGCGACCGAGGGCGCCCTCAACGCCACGGACTACGAGGCGGAGGACGCCGAGCTCGCGGGCGACGCCGTGGTCGTCGACCTCTCGCTCGCCGGCGGCGGCCAGGCCGTCGACGGGATTGGCGGGGGGCCCGGCAACAGCAACACCCTCACCTTCACCGTCGAGGCGGAGCAGGCGGGCACCCACGCGATGACCGTCCGCTTCTCCAACCCCGAGCAGGTCCCCGCCACGCACTACAACCCGAACCCGATGGCCCGCTACGCGTGGCTGTCGGTCAACGGGGGCGAGGACCGGCAGGAGATCTTCGTGCCGACGTTCCACGAGAACCAGTTCGCGGAGAAGACGATCCTGCTGCAGCTCGAGGCGGGAGAGAACACCATCCGCTGGCGTTCCGAGGAGCCGACCAACTGGGACGGCGAGACGTACGCCAGCGACACCTGGCCCGACCTCGGGCTCGACCTGCGGGCCGACACCGCCCCCGTCGTCGACCGCATCACCGTCGCGCCGTTCTCGGTGCCGGCGGCGGAGGAGCCGGAGCTCGGCACGGACACCTCGCTGGGTGACGTGCTCGGTGCGGACACGTCCGGTCCGGAGAACCCGCGTGAGGCCGACGGGTCGGACTTCGACCTGCTGGCCTTCGCGGTGGGCCGGGTGCTCGCGGCCCGTCCCGACTCCCCGGTCTCGTTGCTGGGTGACCCGACGCAGCCGCTGACGGCGTTCCTGCCGGACGACGACGCGTTCGTGGCCTACCTCGACGCGACGACGAGGGGTCGGGTGCCGAACGAGAAGGCAGCGGCCGGCCGGCTGCGCGGGCAGTTGTCGGTGGACGCGCTGGAGGCGCTGCTGCTGGACCACGTCGTGCTGGACGCGACGCTGGATTCCGAGCAGGTGCTCGCCTCCGACGGCGCGGAGCTGACCACGGCCGGGGGCGCCACGCTCACCGTCGACGTGGCCGGCACCACCGTGCGGCTGCTCGACGCCGACGGTGACGTGGTGGCCACGGTCACCGACGTCGACGTCAACCTCGGGCAGGTCCAGGTCGGCCACGTCGTCGACCGGGTGATCGCGCTCGGCTGACGCACCGCCCCGCTCCACCAGCTGCGGCCCGGGTCCGGTCTCCGGGCCCGGGCCGCAGCGCTCCACCACCCCACCCGGCACGCCCCCGCACCAAGGACCCCGGTGACGGCCTCACCAGATCGACTGGAACCGCTGATGGCGAAGAACGGTCGTCCCAGCCAGCACGACGTCGCCCGGCTGGCGCAGGTCTCGCACCAGACGGTCTCGCGGGTCCTCAACGACCGCGAGGGCGTCGGACCCGGCACCCGCCGACGGGTGCACGAGGTGATGGCGGCCCTCGGTTACCGGCCGGACGAGTCGGCCCGGGCCCTCGTCACGCGGAGGAGCACGGTCATCGGCGTCGCCGTCGCTCGGGTGGACCTGTACCGCCAGGCACGCATCGTGTCGTCGGTCGAGCGGGCGGCACGTGAGCGCGGCTACACCACCCGGCTGCGCGCGATCGACGACCTTGCGCCCCGCAGCGTCGGTGCGGCGCTGGCGGACCTGCTGGACGCCGCGGTCGCCGGCGTGGTCATCGCCGCACCCGTGCGCCGGTCGGGCGCGCCGACGGCGGGGCGCGTGCCGGCGGTGTCCATCGACGGTGATCCTCGGGGGGCCTGGTCCGTGCTGGCCAGCGACCAGCGGGCGGGCGCTGCGCTCCTCACGCGGCACCTCCTCAGGTTGGGCCACCGGACCGTGCACCACGTGGCCGGTCCCGCGACCTGGCGCTGCTCGCAGGAGCGCCTCGACGGCTGGGAGCAGGCACTGCTGGAGGCAGGGGCGCCGGTCCCTGCTGTCGTGCGAGGTGACTGGTCCGCGCGCAGCGGTTACGCCCGGGGGCGTCACCTGGCGCGCGACGAGAGGGTCACCGCTGTCTTCGCCGCGAACGACGCCATGGCCCTCGGCGTCGTGCGAGCCGTGCAGGACTGTGGCCGCGGCGTCCCGACCGACGTGAGCGTCGCGGGATTCGACGACGTGCCACAGGCCGCCTTCTACGGCCCTGGACTCACCAGCGTCCGGCAGGACCTGGCACGGCTGGGCGCGTCCGGTGTCGAGGTCGTGCTGGCCATGGTCGCCGGTGGTCGGGGCGGCCCGGACGAGCAGCCCGCCACGCTGCCACCGTCGCTGCTCGTCCGGCGGGCCTCCACCGGACCGCCGCAGGCTCGCCGACAGGGCACGACCAGCTCCGCGGACGACCTGGTCTCGCGTACCCCGCCGACGACGACGTCGCGACGCAGGCGCCGAGCGCGGCTCACCGTCGACCCTGCTCGCGCGACGAGGCCCGTAGACAGGAGCAGCACGACCCCGCCGACCGCGACGTCGGCCCATCCGGATGCTTTGGGACGTCGCGATGCGGAGCCGATGACCGCACTCAGGTGGACGCTTCCAGGGGCAGCGACGGAGCCAGTCGACGCAGCGAGCGATGGGAGGCACGAGGGCGTCAGACAGCTCGGTGAACACCGGCAGCAGCGACCCGGTACACCTTCGCGCCGGTCGGGCTGGGCCGCACGGTCTTGGCGACCCGCCTGCTGCAAGGGGGCTGCAGCATGGACAGGTGACACATGACCTCCACTGCCTGTGGATAACGCTGCGGCAACCTTGACCAGACCCCTCTCGTGGTGGATTATTCCTCTTGCGGAGGGCGTGGTGTGTGGGCTCAGGACATCCCGGACGGATGTCTCAGGTGATCCCGGACTGCTGTCTCACGA